>JBIJCV010000280.1:0-3258 GCA_044344525.1 Gammaproteobacteria bacterium
GCACTCACATGAATGGCAGTAGGTATGACATCGTTGCTGCTCTGACCCATGTTCACGTCATCATTCGGATGCACTTCAGATCCGAGTCGCCTGGTGGCCAGGCGTGAGATAACCTCGTTCGCGTTCATGTTCGAACTGGTGCCGGACCCGGTCTGGAATACGTCGATCGGAAAATGCTCATCATGTTTGCCGGCAGCCACTTCAAGCGCAGCCGCCTGGATGGCCATGGCCCGGCGGCTCTTGAGCAGTCCCAGTTCAGCGTTGGCACCGGCGGCGGCCCATTTGATGAGGCCCAGGGCACGGATGAATCCGCGCGGCATCGGGATCCCGCTGATGGGAAAGTTATCGATCGCGCGTTGCGTCTGTGCGCCCCATAAAGCCTGCTCCGGAACCTGCAGTTCGCCCATGCTGTCGCGCTCAATTCGATAATTCCCGTCTGCCACTCGTATCTCCCCGGTTTTCCTGCCCGCAGTCACCGCCGACAATGTGCAGGCAGGACCCGTTACTGTTGGTGTATGATTTCTGCGCCGAATTATAGGGGCTTTTTGCACAATCTGGCATGGATCGCGACCCGCTCACTGCCCTCTCCCCGCTCGACGGGCGTTACTCCGCCAAGACTGATTCCCTTCGGGAAATCTTCAGCGAGTACGGCCTGATCCGTTTCCGTGTGCTTACGGAAGTGCGCTGGGTACAGTTTCTGGCTGCTGAAAATGCCGTTGGTGACTTCGGACCGCTGTCGCCGGTCGTGAATCAGTTTCTCGACGGAATTGCCAGGAATTTCACCCCTGATGATGCCCGTCGCATCAAGGAAATCGAGCGCCGGACCAATCATGACGTCAAGGCAGTCGAGTATTTCATCAGCGAGCGCCTGGGCCAGGACGCCGAACTGGGCCGGATCCGGCCCTTTCTGCACTTCGCCTGTACTTCAGAGGACATCAACAACATCGCCTATGCCCTGATGCTGCGTCACGGGCGCGACGATGTGCTGCTGCCCCGGTTGCGGCAGGTCGTGAGCCTGCTGGATAGCATGGCGCGCAGCATGGCAGACCTACCGATGCTGGCGCGTACGCATGGCCAGCCTGCGAGTCCAACCACCATGGGCAAGGAACTGGCCAATTCGGCATGGCGACTCAAGCGGCAGCTTAAACAACTGCGTGCCGTCGAACCGCTGGCCAAATTGAATGGCGCGGTAGGCAACTTCAATGCGCATCTGGCCGCCTATCCGGATGGCGACTGGTCCGATATTTCTCGCCGCTTTATCGAGTCGCTGGGTCTGGTCTGGAACCCGTACACGACACAGATTGAACCCCACGACTGGATTGCCGAGTACTGCGATGTGCTGGCGCGGATCAACACGATCCTGCTCGACCTGAGTCGCGACGCCTGGGGTTATATCGCTATCGGCCACTTCCGGCAGCGTCGGGTTGATACTGAAGTCGGGTCGTCAACGATGCCGCACAAGGTCAATCCGATCGATTTCGAAAACGCCGAGGGCAATCTCGGTATCGCCAATGCACTGTTGCAGCACTTCAGCGCCAAGCTGCCCGTATCGCGCTGGCAGCGTGATCTCAGCGATTCTACCGTGCTGCGCAATCTGGGCGTGGCAGCTGGCCATACCGTGCTTGCGGTGCACTCCCTGCTGACGGGACTGCGGAAGCTTGAGCCGGATACCGGCAGCATGCAGGCAGAACTCGATGCCAGCTGGCAGATACTTGGCGAAGCAATCCAGACTGTGATGCGTCGCTTTGGCCATGCCGACGCCTACGAACAGCTGAAAGCCCTTACTCGCGGATCAAGTATCTCGCGCGATGATCTGCAGCGTTTCCTGCAGTCGGTCGATCTGCCCGCCGCAGAGCGCGCCCGTCTCCTCGCCCTCACACCTGCTGACTATATCGGTGATGCGGCGCGGCTGGCCCGTCAGGCGGCTGACAGCGAACCCTGAGCCGGATTCTCCCGGCGACCGTAACTGTGACGCACTTGGCACTTTGGGGTGGATAGCGTCTTTAGAATGGCGATATGCACTCCGAAAAAACACAGGGGCGCCGCTGGGTTCTGACAACTTTTGAGGATACCCGTGCAGCCGCGACCGAGGTCGCTGCAATTGCACAACGCGGCCTTTCGATCCTGACTCCCGACCTGGAGCCCGGACTCTACGATCACGAACGGTTTCTGGCGATCGTCAAGCGACTGGTGCTTGCCAAGCGTTGCGCACGGGTTCGTGTGCTGATCTCTGATCCCGCACACGCCGGGCGTAACGGCAACCGGCTCGTCGGGCTCGGTCGACGTCTCGACACCTATATTGAATTCAGAAACCTGCATGACGACTATGCTGAGCATCGCGAGGCATTTTTGCTCGCTGACGATACCGCCCTGCTCTATCGTGTCAACAATCGACGCTGGGAAGGTATAGCCGATACACATGAGCCAGCAGTAGCGCGCCGGTATCTGACGCTTTTCGAAGAAATATGGGCAGCATCGGAAACATCCAGGGAGCTGCGCCAGTTGCGCGTCTGAGCGCCAGCGGAAAACAACAACAAGGCAAAGAGTGTCGTGCGGATCGGGGATCACAACATGCCGAATATTCGAGGGACCGCTAGCAGGCCAGAGCTCACTGTGGCTGCCGTCATCGAAAGGGATGGTCGCTTCATGTTTGTCGAGGAGCGGGTCGGCGGGCGACTGGTCATCAATCAGCCAGCCGGCCATGTCGAGGCGGGCGAAACGCTGCTGGATGCCGTCAGCCGCGAGACGCTCGAGGAAACTGCCTGGACCTTCGTGCCGGAGTCCATGGTCGGCATATATCTGTGGAGCCGTGGCGCGGGACAGCAAACCTTTCTTCGTGTGGTATTTGCCGGCCGCTGTGACAGTCACGACGAGCATCGGGTGCTGGATACCGGTATCGAGCGGGTGATCTGGCTGGCTCGCGACGAGTTGCTTGCACGGACACCACAACTGCGCAGCCCGATGGTGTTGCGTGCGATCGATGACTATTTGGCCGGGCAGCGCCATCCACCGGACCTCATCTGCAACCTGGCACCCGAACAACTACTCACTCGTGCCGCACGACTTGCATGAACCCGTGGCGACAAACGTGCCCTGCTAGAATCCAGCGGCATGTCTGCAACGTCCAAAAAGTCCGTTATCGTTGCCCTTTCCGGCGGTGTTGACTCTGCCGTAGCCGCTTTGCGCCTGCAGCGCGCAGGCTATTCCGTCGCAGCGCTGCACATGACCAACTGGGACGATGCCGACGAGTATTGCACC
>JBIJCV010000281.1:0-3256 GCA_044344525.1 Gammaproteobacteria bacterium
TCGGCCGGTGCTCGGTGAGTTCGCCGAGCGCCGAACCGCGCGATGCAGCCAGAATCAGCGCACGCGAGCGGGCCTGGCGTTTCGGCAGATAACGCTCCTCGGCCTCCTGCAGCTCCGAGGCGCCCTGCAGGCGAAACAACTCCTTGACCGGCGCAATACGATCCTCGACCGAGCGCAGGTTCTGTTCGCGGTGAATGGTGCGCGCGGTCTCCTGCATGGCGACGACCGCCGAACGCAGCAGCTGGTTGGCCCAGATCGCCAGCGAAAAACCGGCTTCGCGGAACACATCGGTGGGCGTGGCGTGATACTTGGTCGGCACGATGACTACCGGCGAGCGGCCGGCCCACTCCCTCTGGAAGGCAAGGACTTCCGTCGCGCTGCTCAGCGCGCTGTGGATCAGGATGCCGTCAGAGCCAGCGGCGTGATAGGCCTCGGCACGGCGCATCGCTTCATCAAGCCCCCAGCCGGCGATAAACGCCTCGACCCGGGTGATGATGGCGAACTCGTCATCCGTCTGCGCATCCTTGCCAGCCTTGATCCGGCTGCAGAACTCGTCGACATCGGCCAGCTGCTGCTTGTCACCGTCGATGAAGCTGTTGGTCTTCGGATAAAGCTTGTCCTCGATGCAGACGGCAGCGATGCCGCGCTGTTCGAGCTTGCGCACCAGGCGGCGGACATTATTGAAGTTGCCGTAACCGGTATCGCCATCGAGCAGGATCGGGATGCTGCTCGCATCCGCCATGAACTCGAGCATCTCGAGCACCTGGGTCCAGCTCGCCTCGTTCGAATCGCGCACCCCGTACTGCGCCGACATGCACAGGCCGCCGGCCCAGATGCCACGAAAACCGGCCTCCTCGCCGATCCGGGCGCTGATGCCGTTGTGGGCTTCAATGAGGAATTCGAGTTCCGGGCTGGCCAGCAGTTGCCGGAACCGGGTGGTCTTTTTCAATTGCATTCCCGGTCGCGATGTATGGGCGCTAGTGTACCGGAGCCGGCTGACCCGGCGGTACCGGAGCGGCAGACGCCTATGGCTTCGTCATGCGCTCGGCGGCGTATTGCTCGCCCGTCTGCAGCATCGCCTCTGTGCCAACGGTGGCGTTGAGCCGGGAGAAATCGAACATCCGGTCGAGCATGCCACGCGTCGTCCCTTCGCCTTTCAGTGTCGCCAGGTACTGGCTGGCTGCAAACCCCACCACCCGGACCATCGCGCCGGGAAAGATCGCCAGCCGGAAACCGATCTCGCCCAGCTCGGCGATCGACAGGAGAGGCGTCTTGCCGCCCTCGACCATGTTTGCGAGCAGCGCCACGCGCCCGCCCAGCTCGCGACCGACGCGCGCCATCTGTTCCGGTGTACGCAGCGCCTCCACGAACAGCACGTCGGCACCAGCCTCGGCGTAACGATGCGCCCGCTCCAGCCCGGCCTCGAAACCATCCACCGCGATGGCATCGGTGCGCGCAACGATGACCGTGGCAGGATCAGCGCGCGCATCCTGTGCCGCGCGCAGCTTGCCGAGCATTTCAGCGGTGCTGATCAGTGTCTTGCCCTCCAGATGACCGCAGCGCTTCGGCAGGGTCTGGTCCTCGAGCTGGATCGCCGAGGCGCCCATCTTTTCCAGCAGCCGTACGGTGCGCTGCACGTTCAGCGCGTTGCCGAAGCCGTTGTCACCGTCGACGATCAGCGGCAGGCTGACCCGGTCGCGGATGTTGCCAACGGTTTCGGCCACTTCAGTCAGCGTGGTCAGGCCGATGTCCGGACGCCCGAGCCGCGTGAAGGCGATGCTCGCACCGCTCACATAGGCGCAGGCAAAACCCGCCTCCTGGATGAGCAGCGCAGTGAAGGCGTCGTAGCAGCCCGGCGCAATGAAAGGCTGGCCGGCAAGCAGTTCGCGTAAACGCGTGGTGTGCGACATCTATGTCCTCTCTCGTGCCAAACGCAGCTTCAACCAGGGCATCAGGCCACCGGCTTCGATCATTTCCATCAGATGTACCGGCAGCCCCTGCACCACCCAGCTGTCACCGCTCGCCCGGCGCTCGATACGTCCGGAGACCGGATCCACCTGCAAGGCATCAGCAGGACGAATCAGACCAGCGTCTGGAAAGACCAGCGCCGGCAGACCGAAGTTGAGCGCATTGCGATAGAAGATCCGGCCGAACGATACCGCGAGCACGGCACCGACGCCCAGATGCGTGAGTGCCATCGCCGCCTGCTCGCGCGCCGAGCCGACGCCAAAATTGCGCCCCGCAACGATGATGTCTCCCGGGCGTACCTGTCCGGCAAAATCGGGATTCACTGCCTCCAGGCAATGCCGGGCCATCTCCGCCATCGGCGCTTTGAAATACAGCCCTGGCGCCATCACATCGGTATTGATGTCGTCGCCAAACACAAAGGCGCGTCCGCTGATGGTCTTCATGCCAGAAACTCGCGCGGGTCAGCGATGCGGCCAGCCACGGCCGAAGCCGCCACCGTGTAGGGCGAGGCCAGATAGACCTGGGCCGAATTCGCGCCCATGCGGCCCTTGAAATTGCGGTTGGTCGAGGAGATGCAGACTTCGTTTTCCGCCAACACACCGGCACCGAGTGCAGCACAGGCACCACAACCGGTGGGCAGGATATAGGCGCCCGCTGCAGCAATCGTCGCCAGTGTGCCATCAGCGGCGGCCTGCGCCATGACGGCTGAGGACGACGGCGCGACCAGCAAGCGGGTACCGCGTGCGACCTTCCGCCCCTTCAGCACCTCGGCGACCATCTGCAGGTCGGTGAGCTTGGCGCCCACGCAGGCACCGATATAGGCCTGATCGATGTGCACCTTGTCGCAGCTATCGACCGGCCCGCTATTGGCCGGTGAATGCGGCGCGGCCACCTGTGGCGCCAGACGGTCGGCAGCGAAGTTGCGTACGTCCAGATAGCTGGCATCGGCATCACCACGCCACTGCAGGGCATCGGCTGACGGCTCCCCACCCGCTGCCCGGATCGCCGCCAGCGTGACTTCATCCGCCGCGACGATGCCGGTTTCGGCACCGAGTTCGGCCGCCATGTTGGTGAGCACCATGCGCTCCCACACCGACATCGCGCGGACCGTGTCGCCACCGTATTCGATCACCCGACCACCATTCTCCATACCCAGCTCGCGGCACAGGAACAGGGCGATGTCCTTGGCGACCACCCCATGCGGAAAGCGGCCCGACCAGTTGATCTGGATGGTTTCCGGCACCTGGATCCAGATCTCGCCCGTGACCACGACGCCGGTCATTTCGAT
>JBIJCV010000359.1:0-2573 GCA_044344525.1 Gammaproteobacteria bacterium
GGTCGGCGGTCACTGCATCGGAGTTGATCCGTACTACCTCACGCACAAGTCGCAGGAGATGGGCTATCACCCCGAGATGATCCTCGCTGGGCGGCGCATCAACGACAACATGGGCCTCTACGTTGCCGCGCAAGTGATCCGGCTGATGGTGAAGGCGGGCGCCAGCCTGCCCAAGTCACGCATTCTCGTGCTCGGTATCACCTTCAAGGAAAACTGTCCGGATGTGCGCAACACGCGCGTCGTGGATGTGGTGCATGAGCTCAAGTCCTATGGCGCAACCGTGGATATCTACGATCCCTGGGCCGATGCAGCCGTGGTCAAACACGAATACGGACTCGATATCCTGAAGCAGGCGCCGGGGCAGGCACAGTACGACGGCATCGTCGTGGCGGTTGCCCATGACCAGTTCCGCGAGATGTCACCGGCTGATATTCACGCCTGGGGCAAGCCAGGGCATGTGCTCTACGACATCAAGAGCCTGCTCCCGGCCGATCAGGTCGATGGGCGTCTCTGACAGCTACAGACTACGGAAACAATAGACAATGAAGGTTCTGGTTACCGGCGCTGCAGGATTCATCGGTTCTACAACCGCACGGCGCCTGCTGGCGCGTGGCGACGAGGTGGTCGGTCTCGACAATCTCAACGACTACTACGACGTCAATCTCAAGAAAGCCCGCCTGGCGATCCTGCAAAAAGAGGCCAACTTCCGCTTCGAATTGCTGGATCTCGGCGATCGCGAAGGCATGGCCAAACTGTTTGCGGCGTCGCGCTTCGATCGCGTGGTGCATCTGGGGGCCCAGGCCGGCGTGCGCTATTCGATACAGAACCCGCATGCCTATGTAGACAGCAACGTGGTCGGCACGCTCAACGTGCTGGAAGGCTGCCGGCACAACGCCGTCGAGCATCTGGTCTATGCATCCACGAGCTCGGTGTACGGCGCGAACACCAACATGCCGTTCTCGGTGCACCAGAACGTCGATCATCCGCTGTCGCTGTATGCAGCCACCAAGAAATCCAACGAGCTGATGGCGCATACCTACGCCAGCCTGTACGGTTTACCGGTGACCGGGCTGCGCTTTTTCACGGTCTATGGGCCGTGGGGCCGGCCCGACATGGCGCTGTTCCTGTTCACGAAGTGCATTCTCGAAGGCCGGCCGATCGATGTATTCAACTACGGCAAGCATCGTCGCGACTTCACCTATGTCGACGATATCGTCGGCGGTGTGGTGGCCTCGCTGGATCACGTTGCCACGCCGAATACCAGCTGGGACTCTGACTCGCCAGATCCGGCCACCAGTCTGGCGCCGTACCGCCTCTACAACATCGGCAATGCCCAGCCCGTCGATCTGATGAAATACATCAGCGTGCTGGAAGAACGTCTGGGACGCACGGCCGAGAAGAACATGCTGCCCTTGCAGGCTGGCGATGTGCCGGATACCTGGGCGGATGTAGAGGATCTGGTCAGCGCTGTCGGTTACCGTCCGGCAACGCCGGTCGAAACCGGTGTAGCGCGCTTTGTGGATTGGTATCTGGACTACCATCAGATCAAGCGATGAGCGATCCGCTTGGCAGCCTCGAGCAGCAGAGCAGCGGACTCGACCAGTTGCCTGTCTGGCAGGCACTGAAGCGCCAGGCTGGGGCACTTGCCGGTACGCCTATCAGTGAACTGCTGGATGCGCCCGGCCGATATGCCGGCTTTTCCCGCCAGCACGGCGATTTCATCCTGGATTTTTCCCGTAACCGGCTGGATGCCGCGACCCTGCAGTTGCTGATCGAGCTGGCCGAAGCGCGCCAGGTGCCACGCTGGATCGAGGCGCTGTTCAGCGGTGCGGCGGTGAACAGCACCGAAATCCGCCCGGCCCAGCACATGGCCTTGCGTGGTCCAGAGCACGAGCCGGTGCTGGTCGGTGGCGTGAATCTGCTGACGGAAATCTCTGCTGAGCGTGAGCGCATGCTGACGCTGGCTGAAGCGATTCGCAGTGGCGAATTCCGCGGTGCTACCGGTGCGCGCATCCGTCACATCGTCAATATCGGTATCGGCGGCTCGGATCTGGGGCCGGTGATGGCGGTAGAGGCGCTGCATGAATATGCCGATCCCGATCTGGGTCTGCACTTCGTCTCCAACGTCGATGGCACGCAGCTCGCTGATGTGCTCGCCGGGGTGTCGGCAGCCGAAACGCTGTTCATCATTTGCTCAAAGACTTTCGTGACCTGGGAAACCGCACTGAATGCCAGCGCGGCGCGTGACTGGCTGGTTCGCCAGCTCGGTGATGATGCCGTTGCCAGGCACTTCGTCGCCGTATCGGTGAATGCCCCGGCGCTGGATCAATTCGGTATCGTTCCCGAGCACCGTTTCCGCATGTGGGACTGGGTAGGCGGGCGCTATTCGCTGTGGTCACCGATCGGTCTGGCGATTGCCATTGCCATCGGTGGCGAGAATTTCCGCCAGTTGCTGCGCGGTGCGCAGGAGCTGGATGCGCACTTCCGTAGCGCAGCACTCAGCGACAATCTGCCGGTGCTGCTGGCGCTGATGGGTATCTGGAACCAGAATCATCTGGGTACCAGCAGTCATG
>JBIJCV010000282.1:0-3232 GCA_044344525.1 Gammaproteobacteria bacterium
CAAGCTGGGCACTGTGCCTTTCCAGGATGTCTGGAGCATGGTCCGGGTGGTGCCGCAGCTCATTCGTCTCAAGAGTCACCGTTCGGTGTATGGCGTCGTGTCCGATTTCATGCGCGATCCCCATCTCCGCCAGGCCTTCAGTTTCCAGTCGCTGCTGATCGGTGGAAATCCCTTCCACGTGCCATCCATCTACGCCCTGATCCATGCGCTGGAGCGGCGCTGGGGGGTGTTTTTCCCGCGTGGCGGAACCGGCGCACTGGTAGCCGGCCTGGTGCGGCTGTTTTGCGACCTTGGCGGTGAAATCCGACTCAGCTGCCCGGTCGAAAAGATAGAGGTGCGCCACGGTACAGTGACCGGGGTGGCGCTGGCCGGAGGCAACAGTATCGTGGTCGATGCAGTGGCGAGCAATGCCGATGTGGTGCACACCTATGCCAGCCTGCTGGCTGATACGGATCGCGGGCGCGCCATGGCAAAACGGCTGGTCCGCAGCCGCTACAGCAGTTCTCTGTTCGTCGTGCACTTCGGCCTGAAGCGACAGTATCCGGAGCTTGCCCATCACACGGTGCTGTTCGGTCCGCGCTATCGTGAACTGCTCGCGGATATTTTCCAGCGCGGCGTTCTGGCTGAGGATTTCTCCCTGTACCTGCACAATCCATCGGCCACCGACCCGTCTCTCGCCCCGCCGGGGCATGCCGGCTTCTATGCGCTGGCGCCGGTGCCCAATCTCGGCAAGGCGCCGATCGACTGGAACACCATGGGCCCTGTCTACCGTGACCGCATACTGAATGCGCTTGAGAAGCAGCTGATGCCCGGACTGCGGGAGAATCTGGTGACATCAAGGATCTTTACGCCGGCAGATTTCCGCAGTGAGTTGAACGCCCATCTCGGGTCGGCGTTCTCACTGGAACCGGTGCTCACGCAGAGCGCCTGGTTTCGCGTACACAATCGCGATGACCGGATCCGCAACCTGTACTTTGTCGGTGCCGGCACCCATCCCGGTGCCGGTATTCCCGGCGTGGTCGGTTCAGCGAAGGCGACGGCCGGATTGATGCTCGCAGATCTCGGAGTGCGCTGACATGGATACGGTCGTCGCCAACAGCAGGGAAATGATCCGGCTCGGGTCGCGGAGTTTCGCGCTGGCGGCCAAGCTGTTTGATGCCGGGACGCGACATCACGCCTACATGCTCTATGCGTGGTGCCGGTATTGCGATGATGAGATCGACGGTCAGAATCTCGGCATGCAGCCGGGCAAGAACCAGAAGCAGGCTGACGCGGACCGGTCGCATGACCCGGTGGCGCGGCTGGAACGTCTGCGCATCGAAACGCACCGGGCCTTTGCCGGCGAAACCCTCGCTGATCCGGTCTTTCTGGGTCTGCAACGGGTCGGTACCGAATGCGGGATTCCCGAGCGGCATGCGCTGGAGTTGCTGGCCGGATTTGCAATGGATGTCAGCAATCATGAGTACCGCAGCTTCGACGATACGCTGCTGTACTGCTATCGGGTCGCCGGTGTGGTCGGCGTGATGATGGCGCAGATCATGGGCGTGCGCGATGTCCCGACCCTGCAGCGTGCGGCGGACCTCGGCATCGCTTTTCAGCTGACCAATATTGCCCGGGACGTGCTCGATGATGCGGGCAGCGGGCGGTGTTATCTGCCGTCTGCATGGTTGGCCGAGGCGGGGATTTCGGCCGCGACGCTCGGCGATCCGGCCAACCGCCAGGCACTTGCCCGTGTGACCGGCCGCTTGCTGGATGAGGCAGAGCGTTATTACCGGTCGGCAGATTGTGGTCTGCAGGCCTTGCCCTTCAGGTCGGCATGGGCGGTGGCCGCGGCGCTGGGCATCTACCGCGCGATCGGTCGGCTGGTGATCATGCGCGGGGCGCAGGCCTGGGATACCCGTACGGTAGTCAGTACCCCGCGCAAACTTCGGGAACTGACGCTCGGTGCATGGGCAGCCCTGCGTGCGAGGGTATTCGACCGATGGCTCACCAGTCTGCCGCGTTCGAGTGATCTCTGGACCATCCCGGAGCCTTGAGTGGCACCTGATCAGTTGCCCGTATCCGCGGATGTACGGTTGTTGTTTGCCGCCCGGATCGTACGGCTGTTTGCTTATGGCTTCGTATCGGTGGTGCTGGCGCTTTATCTCGCCGCACGCGGGCTCAGTGAATTCGGCATCGGCTTGCTGCTGTCGGCAACCTTGCTGGGTGATGCGGCGATCACCCTCTGGCTGACCACCATCGCTGATCGCTTTGGCCGGCGGCGCACCCTGCTGGTGGGAGCGGCGCTGATGGTGCTGGCAGGCACGGCATTTGTGCTGACTGATCAGCCGTGGCTGCTGGCTCTCGCGGCCGTTATCGGTGTCATCAGTCCGAGCGGCTACGAGATCGGCCCGTTCCTGTCCGTCGAACAGGCCGCATTGTCTGGTCTGGTTCCGGACCAGAGCCGCACCCGTCTGTTTGCCTGGTATCACCTGGCCGGGTCGCTGGCGACTGCGACCGGCTCACTGGCTGGCGGCTGGCTGGCCTTCGCTCTGCAGAAAACGGGCCTGACCGCACTCGTTGCCTATCAGGGCGTGCTTGCGACTTATGCCCTGCTCGGTGGCCTGCTGGTGCTGATGTTCCTGCGCCTGTCGGCACAGGTCGAAGTGCAGCTTGCACCCGACACGCTGCAACGGCGTTTTGGCCTGCATCGCTCGCACGGTGTGGTGGCGCGACTCAGTGCGCTGTTTGCCGTCGATGCCTTTGCCGGCGGATTCGTGATCCAGAGCCTGCTGGCCTACTGGTTTTATCTGCGCTTTGGTATCAGCGAGGCGATGCTGGGTACCGTGTTTTTCTTTGGCAACCTGCTGGCCGGCATGTCGGCACTGCTGGCGAGCCGGCTGGCGGCCCGCTTCGGCCTGATCAACACGATGGTCTTCACGCACCTGCCCGCGAGTATCCTGCTGTGTCTGGTGCCCTTCATGCCGACCTTGCCATGGGCGCTGGCCGTGCTGCTGGTGCGTTTCACCATCTCGCAGATGGATATCCCGACGCGGCAGTCCTACACCATGGCGGTGGTTGATCCGGACGAACGGTCGGCAGCCTCGGGCATCACCACGATTGCGCGTTCGCTGGGCGCAGGGCTGTCGCCGGCACTCAGTGGTGCGTTGCTGGGCCTGTCATTGCACGCGCCGTTTCTGCTGGCCGGTGGTCTCAAGATCGTCTATGACCTGGCGCTCTATCGCAGCTTCAA
>JBIJCV010000016.1:0-11420 GCA_044344525.1 Gammaproteobacteria bacterium
AGTCGCAAAGGACACCGGTGGCAAACCATTGATGCCTGCAAGTCCGCCCACCAGTGACAGATCAGGACCAGTGACCCGCGCCTGCAGCGCATAAGTCCCCGCATCGGCCAGTTCGGCAAGAATGCCCTGGCCCGTCACCCTGAACTCGCCGATTTCTCCAGCCAGCGTGCCGCGCAAGCCGTCGCCTGCGGTCGCCGGTGCAAGCTCGGCCTTGAGCCTGAATGGGCCGCCGCCCAGATTGCGGATACCCAGCTGCTGCGTGAGATAAGCCGCATCCGGACCGGCCATCTGCACGGATACGGCAGTGTCTACCGGCTTCACCAGCGAGTCGATACGCCCGTTGACCGCAAGCGATATCTCCTCAAGCCGGGCATCGCCAGAAAAGCGGAAATCACGGCCAGCCACCAGACTGGCGAAAGGCCCGATGTTCATCTGCAGCTTGAGTGGCCGTGCGTTGACCTGTCCCTGAGCCACCAGGGCCAGCATTCCGCCCTCGACCTGGCGCTGCTCTGCTGTTGCCAGTTCCAGTTCCAGCGGACGTTCCAGACGCGGACCGGTGAAGTGGATGCGGGCACCGGGCAGCGAGATGCGCTCGACCACCAGTGGCAGCGACGCCGGCGTATCGTCATCGGCCAGCTTGAAGTCCCAGTTGTGCTCGCCGGCTGCCGTACGCTCCAGCGACACATCCAGCCCGTCGAACTGCACCCGGCGAACGATCACGGTGTCCTGGAACAGCGACCGCGTCTCGACGTCGATCAGCACAGCAGCAGCCGTGAGCATGTCGGGACGCGCGCCCCATGGCGTGTTGGCGATGCGCAGGTTTTTTGCCGTGAGCCGCGTGATGCGGCCTGGAGTGATGTGCAGACCGCCGTCGGCCACGATCTCCCGACCCAGCTGCGTGCTGAGCCAGCGGCTGACCGGACCTGTGAGTGCACCGGTGGCAGCAGCAGCCAGCAGTGCGCCGATGCAAACCGCAACCAGCAGCAGTTCCAGCGCCAGCGCCAGCATTGCCGTCCGGAATGAAGGCTTCTTCAGGTGGCTGAACCCGACTCCGAATACACCTGCACGTCAGCGATATTGAACAGGGACTTCCAGTCCTTGGCGATCAGCAGGTCCATCAACTCCGAGGGCTTGCCGGCTTTCTTGCGCTCCATCTCGGCGTCGATGGTGATCAGTGCCTGGTCGACTTCGGGGCCGAACAGGTAACGCAGGTATTCGGTAGGCACACGCGGCTCTTCACTGAAACGTCCTTCCGCATCGAAGGAGGCCGGCAGAATCGGCGGGACGTAGTACACATTGGGCTCGGTACCGAACTCCGGGTGCAGCGGCAGCGCAACCTTCCACTGATGCACGAGCTTGTGGATCGGGCCATCCAGATCCTCCAGAAAACCGACGAAACGCAGACGGCCTGGGCACTGACGCGCACAGGCCGGCGCCACGCCCTGTTCAACACGCGGAAAACAGAAGATGCACTTCTGCGACTTGCGCTTCACGTAGTTGAAGTAAACCTTGTCGTAGGGACAGGCGCGGTTGCACAACCGGAAGCCCTGGCACTTGTCCTGATCGACCAGCACGATGCCATCTTTCTCGCGCTTGTAGATCGCGCGCACCGGGCAGGCTTCGAGACAGGCCGGCTTGGTGCAGTGGTTGCACAGGCGCGGCAGATAGAAGTGGTAGTTGTTGGGGTAGTCACCGGAACTGGTGTCTTCATCCCAGTTGGCACCATATTCCATCGGCTCGGTCTGCTGCAGACGTTCGGCGGTACCCTTGAAATAAACGTCCTCGTGGTTCAGCGCGGTAGGTTTGCCGTAGTCCTTCGGGTCGTGCAGATCACCGAACTGCAGATTGCCGTCCTTCCAGCCTGACTTCGCGCCCTTGGCTTCCCACTCCTTCGGATAACCGCGACCGGGCTTGGTCTCGACGTTGTTCCAGAGCATGTACTCCTGGCCTTCCTCGTCAGTCCACAGCGACTTGCAGGCCGCCGTGCAGGCCTGGCAGCCGATGCACTTGTTGAGGTCGATCACCATTGCAACTTGTCTGGACATGTCAGATTTCCTGGGTAGTGGTGGGCGTCGACGGGGATTTGCGGGGGTTTTTGGGGATCGCGGCTGAAGCCGCTCCTACGGCCGCTCCTACGGCGGCCGTGCCAACGTATTTTTCGAAATCGACGGTGTGGTCGTGATAGGTCTGGTTGGGGACGTAATCAGGCGTGCGGTAACCGATATGCCCGTAGTTTCCGACCAGTGAGGTGGGCTTCAGTAGACCACCTGTTGGAATCACGCCGCTGAAATTCTGCCGGCCGCGAAACATCATCGGATCCCAGCCATGAAACATGAACATCTGTCCGGGCTGCATGCTGGAACTGACATGCGCCATGGCGATGAATGCACCCAGCGTGTTGAAGGTCCGGATCAGATCGCCATCCTTGACGCCGCGTTTGGCCGCATCATCCGGATTGACGTACACATCCGGCTCACCGCGCTGCAGACTCACCAGCAGCGCATCGTCGCGCCACATGCTGTGAACGCCATGCCGCGCATGGCCCATGGTCAGCCGCAGCGGATAACCCTTGATGGCCAGCGGATCCACAAATACCGGCAGCTCTTCGCCTTCCTGCAGGAACCAGTCGTGGTCCATGTAGAACTGCTGCCGGCCGGTGAGCGTTGCGTAGGGTTTCTTGTCGCGCGTGCTGGCAAGGATCTGGTAGCTGTAGGGTGCATCGGGCCCAAACTGCACATCGGCTGAATCGTTGACGCGGATGAAGCCCTTGCTGGCAAGTTCTTCGAAGGTGATCTTCGGCAGGCCCGCCGAGTTATCGAGCAGAAACTGCGCCAGATCGCGCGAATTGGTGATCTTGCCGTTCAGCGTGAACAGTTCATGCAGTCGCGCGTAGTCGTGGGTGATGGGCTGGCCAAACACCACATCCTTGATCGGCGGCAGCTGACGCGCCTTTGCCTTGGCGCTGATGGCCTTTGCCAGGCGTTCCATGATCGTCCAGTCGTCGGCCGACTCGCCGAGCGGCGGCACCGCCTGATCAAGCACCTGCACATAAGGCGTGCGACCCTCCATGACGAAATCCCGCCGCTCATAGTGCTGCGCCACCGGCAACACATAGTCGGAGTACATCGCCGTGACGCTCATGTCAGGCGTCATGGTCACGATTGTCTCCAGCTTGGCCAGCACGGTTTCACGGAAGCGCGTGCCTGCAGCACGCCAGTTGGCGGTGTTGTGGCCAGCCATGATGGCCATCTTCCACGGCGTCTTGCTGTAATCGGGCAACCAGCCGTTCTTGATGGACTGCTGGTAGTGGGAATCGTAGTGGTTGGCCAGTTTCTCGCCGTATACCTCCGTATTCAGCGCTTTGCCATCGGCCTTGGCATAGTCCCACACGGAGATCGCTGCCACCTTCAGGCGCGGACCCACGCCTTCAAAGACGAATTTCAGCAAACCATCGGCCTTGCCGAGCTGCGTCGTCTGCATGCCGCCACCTTCGCGACCGGTATCGCCGGTGAGCGCACACATCAGCAGCCAGGCACGGTGCAGCTTGTCGCCATGCAGCCACTTGCAGGAACGGTAGCCCGCATAAATCATGCCGGCACCAGAGTTGGCGAAAGTGCGTGCAACAGTACGGATATTGTCGGCGTGCACGCCGGTGATCTTCTGGGCGTGCTCCGGCGTGTAGTCGCGATCACAGAGCTGTCGCGTCAGTTCGAAAACAGTGGTGACCTCGACCTTGCCTTGCGGCGTCTTGATCTTCCAGCGACCTTCGAGGGCCGGCTTCACACCGGTGAGTGTCAATAACTCCGGTTCACGTGGCGCCTGTGGCGCGGCCGGGTGCTGACCATGGCCGGTGCCGGGCGCCTTGACCGGCTTGCCGGTGGTTTCGTCCCAGAAATAGAAGCTGCTGTCGGCCCGTTCGCCGGTTTCGCCGAAATCACTGGCACGCAAAAACTTCTGGTTGTCGGTGCGCACGAGAAACGGCAGATCGGTCTGCTCGCGTACATAGTCCCAGTTGATGAGACGGTCCTTGATGATGGTCTGCACCATCGCCATGGCCAGCGCGGTATCGGTACCGGGCTTCGGATTCAGCCACTTCGAGGCATGAATCGCCGAGGCACTGAACTCCGGAGTGACGACAATGACTTCGGTGCCGTTGTATTTCGCTTCCCAGAAGAAATGCGCATCCGGGATACGCGTCGCGGCCGGATTTGCCGCCCAGACCAGGCAACATTTTGACTTGTAGACCGCCGCCATGTTGTCGCCCGGCAATTCATAGCCCAGCGTCATGTAGGCGCCCACCGGCAGATCGCCCACGCCGGCAAAGGTTTCCGGCACCACGATGCCGGTGGCATTGGCGAAGCGGAACATCGCGGTGAACGATGCCTTCTTCAGGATCATCTGCGTGCCCATCGCGAAGGTGATCGCGTCCGGGCCGGTCTGCGTCGCGTGCTCGATGATCTTGTCGGAAATTTCGCTGACCGCCTGGTCCCAGCTGATGCGCTGCCACTTGCCGGCACCGCGCTCGCCCACCCGCTTCATCGGGTAGAGCACGCGCTGCTTGCCGTACATGTACTTGGAGTGGCGCATGCCCTTCTGGCAGCCGCGCGGCCCGTAATCAGGCGTGTCCTCGTCACCGGAGCGGCCGTACTCGCCCTGCTGCTCCTCGCGCCAGACGATGCCGTTCTTGACGTACACGTTGAAGGCGCAGTGGCCGGTACAGTTGATGCCGCGACTGCCGCGCACCACCTTGTCCCAGGTCCACTTCTTGCGCATCAGGTCTTCCCAGGCGCCATAGACGACCGGAGATGCCGCCATGGCATCGCCGGGCACCATGTATTTGAGCGAGAGAGCTGCCGCCGCGACGCCCGAATGTTTGAGAAACGTTCTTCTGTCAGTCGTCGCAGTCATCTGTTGCACTCCCGCTCCGGTCCCGAAGCCCCGAATAATAAGGTATGGAAGCCGCGCCTGTTACAGCAATCCGGACTTGACCAGCCGCTCGATATTCGCCTCCTGCCGGCGGCGGAACGCATCGCGACTCGGCGGCTCCACCACCTTGCCGTCCTGAAGCAGAAAGTTCGGCTCGTGATAGCGCGCTTTGGCGTAGGTGCTGGCATAAATATCAAAGGGCTGGCGGGACATCACGTTGGACATCGCGGTACGGCGCCGGGTGCGACGCAATGCGCCGACGTCGATGACGGCATTCGAATTGAATGCCTCGCCACCCTGCGCGGCCTCGGCCAGCACATGGCCATTGAAGTCGACGATCTTCGACATCGCACTGCAGGTGTAAGCCGGAATCGGCGTGTCGTCGATGCTTGCGGTATTGGCCGAGACCACGAACACCTGGTTCTCGATGGCGCGCGCGCGCCGGCAGACTTCCTTGATGGTGAGTTCCGCACTGCCCGGCTCACTGGTCGGATGCAGGATCACTTCGGCACCGCGCAGCGCCAGGCAGCGGGTGATTTCGGGATACAGGATTTCCTCCGAGGCGATGGTGCCGAGGTTGCCGATTTCGGTCTTCGCCACCGGAAACACGCCTTCCTCGCCGTAGATATCCAGATACTTGTCCCACACATCGTGCGGCGTCGGTTCAAAGCAGGACGTGAGGCGACGGTAGCGCAGGATCACATCGCCATTCGGGCCGATGATGAAGCAGGTCTGGAAGTACAGCTCCGGAAAGTGCGGATCGATCTCATAGACATTGCCGGACAGGAACAGGTTGTTGGCCTGGGCGAGTTTGCCCAGCGCCTCGTATTCCGGCCCGTTCTGCTCCAGACACGCGCGATCACGCCACTCCTGCACCGACTCGCGCATCGGAAAACCGGTCAGGGTGTATTCCGGCAAAGCTACCAGCCGGACCGGCAGGCCATAGAAAAAGCGCAGGAAGTGCGCAGCGGTGGTCGTGTACTCGCTGATACGCTGGATATTCTCATTGATGCGCGCACGCGATGACGGGCGATCCGTGCAGCGATTCACCCCCTTGACTGAAACCTGCAGCGCGACGCCGATGAATTCCAGGTTGTCGTGGGTTGTCTGCGCCGGCGCTGCGCCTGCCTGGGTGTGGTCAGCCATGCTGTCTTCCTGATTATTGTTCCGGGAGCGCACAGTATAGGCGGCCACGGCAAGTTCCCTGGGACCACGTGATGGGCGATCCGCGTGACAGTCAGTCAGCGAATGTCGTGTCAGTCGGTCCCGGGGTTAGGATCAGCCCCGGAGGTCAGAAATCATGAGCAGCAAGCCCGCCAGCCCGCCAGCCTGGGGCCGTCCCGGCATGGTCCCGACACTGAACGGCACCGGCTTCATGTTTGAGGTCCGGGACTCCTTCACCAATGACTTCATCAGCTACGCGGGCCGGTCTGCCCTGCCGGTACTGGAACTTGGCTGCGCCTATGGCGTGGCGAGCATTCCGGCGCTTGAGGCCGGCGCCCGGGTGACCGCCTCCGATATGGAACCGCAGCATCTCGAAATCCTGAAGAGCAAGGTCCCGGCGCATCTGCTCGGCAATCTGGAGCTGGTGGTAGCGACCCTGCCACAGGCCGAGTTTCCGGCCGGCAGCTTCGGCGCCATCCTCTGTTCACGGGTGCTGCACTTCCTGACTGGTGACAATATCGACACCTCGGTACGCAAGATGGCGCAATGGCTGGCACCGGGTGGCCGGCTCTACCTCATCGCCGACACGCCCTACGGCATCTGGCGCAAGAAGATCGCCGAGTTCGAGGCCGGCAAGGCAACTGGCATGCGCTGGCCGGGCATGATGGTGGGTCTGCACAACTTCCTCGCCGCCGAACCACCGCCGCAACCGATAGAGAAACCGCCTTTCATGAACGTGCTGGACCCGGAACTGCTGGCCAGAAGCTGCACGGATGCCGGCCTGGCAGTGATCGAGGCGGCCTTCATTCCGCGACCGGACTTCGGTAGCTTCGGGCAGATGGATGGCCGCGAAAATGCCGGTGTACTTGCCGTCAAAAATGCCTGACACTTTCCGGCGGGGGACTGACATGCAGATGAATCATCTGCGCCGCACCACCGGCGCAACCGGCATCGTGCTGATCTGGCTGGCAGTGGCCCTGCCGCTGCCGGCATCTGCCGATGAAGCCGTCAGCGAGATCATCGTTACGGCGCGCAAACGCGAAGAGCGCCTGCAGGAAGTGCCCCTGTCGATTACCGCCTTCGACGCCGATGCGCTGAAAGACCGCAACATCCAGTCGGTTTACGATGTCGCCACCTTCACTCCCAACTTCAGTTTCAGTCGCAACGTGGTCGGACGGCGCCTCGATGCACCGAGCATCCGCGGACAATTCTCGCCGCTGAACAATTTCGGCTCGGAAGGCAACGTCGCCTTCTTCGTGGATGGGGTCTATATCAGCGGCACCTCCAGCAGCCTGACGGCCGACAACGTCGAGCGCATCGAAGTGTTGCGCGGACCGCAGGCCGCACAGTTCGGCCGGGCGGCCTTCGCCGGTGCCGTCAACTATGTCACCCGAAAGCCGACCAATGAATTCGAGGGGCAGGTCTTCCTGAAGGGTGGCGAAGACAGCGACTACAAGACCTCGGCCTGGCTCAGCGGCCCGCTGATCGAGGACAAACTGCTGTTCTTCACCTCGGCCAGCTGGGAGTCGGTGGACGGCCAGTGGCAGAACTCCATGAATCCGTCCAACATCTGCGGACCGGGCGAGAGCTTTTCCGACGGTTGCCTGGTGCTCAGTCCGCGCTACAACTTCGCCTGGCCCGCAGGCCAGCCACCCTCGGTACAAACGGATGATTACACCCCGCTGGGCGGCGAAAGCACCTGGAATGTTACCGGCAAACTGACCTGGAACGTCAGCGAAGCGCTGCAGGTCAACGTGAAAGCGGAATACACCGAAACCGACGACGAGCACTATGCCTCGCTGTTTCAGCCCAACCTGGCCTGTTACGAACCGGGCGGTCCGGAATGTGAAATCACGGCCGATGGACTGCGCGCCGTGATGAACATCGCCGATCTGCGCGAGGGCGCCACTTCGTCGCTGTTCGGTACCTACGATGGCGACGAATTCATTCCCAGTACCGCACGCCCTGCCCCCTTCATCGGCACGCGCAGCGAAACCCGTCGCTACCTCGCGGAGGGCATCTACACCCTCAACGACTGGGAAATCTCGGCACGCGCCACGCTCAACTACCAGAGCCTCGAAAGCTACAAGGATCTGGATCGCTCGCCCTACTGGGGCCCGCTGTATGGCGGCGTGTTCGAGAGCGGCGAACTGCAGCGCTGGAGCGATCACTCCTATGAGGCCCGGGTAACGTCTCCGCAGGACCAGCCCGTACGTGCCACGGCCGGCGCCTACTACTTCCGCGCAGACAACACCTCCTATCAGCGCGAATTCACCGGCTTCTGCAACCGGCTTGAATACGGCATGCCGGAAATCAACGGCCAGCGCTCGTGGACGCTCAACGCCGACAAGGAGAACAAGGCCGTCTTCGGCGGTGTGGCCTACGACATTCAGGAGGACGTCACGCTGGAGGTGGAAGGCCGCTACGCCAAGGACTCACCGACCCAGCACGCAGCAAACGGAATCAGCGCCTCGACCAACTATTACAGCTTCACACCGCGGGCGACGCTCACCTGGAAGCCCACCGAGGATCTCAACCTCTATGGACTGGTCGCCAAGGGCAACAAACCCGGCGGTTATTTCTATGGCTACTTTGATGCCGCAGTAACCGCCACTGGCAGCGGCAGCACCACCGCAGCGCTGGAAAACGGCGATGCCATCATCAAGGAAGAAAATTCCTGGACCTACGAACTGGGCGCCAAGACCCAGTGGCTGGACCGCCGGCTGACCGCCAACATATCGGTGTTCTATATCGACTGGTCGGATCAGGCGATCAACGAAGTACGCAACATCCAGTGGGCCTGCGCTGACACGGGCAACACTGCACAGGTGCCCAACAACGTCATCCGCAATATCGGGCAGTCGGAGGTAATGGGCAGCGAGGTTGAACTGGCTCTGGCCGTCACCGACAACCTGCGGCTGGCGGTGAACTACGGTCTCGCATCTACCGAACTCAAGGACTACAAATCGGTGATCGACCAGACCAGCGGGATCATCGTCGATGCCGAAGGCAAGGAAGCACCGCGCGTGCCCAAGCACACGCTGACCACCTCAGCCACCTATACGCGGCCATTCGGTGACAGTGGTGCCAACTGGTTCCTGCGCGGCGACTACGTGTACAACTCGAAGACCTGGCTGGATGCCGACAACGTCGTGTACGTGGGCGCGCTCAACCTGGTCAACACGCGCTTCGGCATCGAGTCAGACCAGTGGACGGCAACTTTTTATATCGACAACCTGACCGACGACGACACGCCGACACTGGCAACGCAGTTCCCGAACTTCAACCTGTTTCCGAACGTGAAGACGGCATTCCACGTGGTCCCCCGACGCGGCCGGAACGCCGGACTCACGCTGCTGCACCGTTTCTAGGAGCGGCCGCAGGAGCGGCTTCAGCCGCGATTCGCGGTTGAATAAGATCGCGGCTGAAGCCGCTCCTACCGGGGCTTGTAGGCGGGATTTTCCGGCGGCACCTCGGCGGCATAGGCTTCCCAGGTGCCGTGCGGGATGGCCTGTGGCCAGTGATCCGGCGGCTGCAGATACTCGGGTGCATTTTTTTCAATATAGGCCAGCACCTTCGGCGGAATATCGCCGGGCCCCTTCAGCCCCTTGTGGCTGAACATCCGCCCGAACAGCACGCCGGATTCCGCCACTTCGTGACCGCCCATCTGCATCCACGGCCACCACTGCGAGAGCCGTGAAAAACCGGCGATGAAGCGACTCGAGGGCGCACTGCGATCCTGCATCTCGCTCAGCGACATGCTGAAGGTGAAATGCTCTGACGGGTTGATGCGCGGCCCGGTGCAGGCTTTGGGCCAGCCCTCGGCGTTTACGGGGTTGGTGTACTCGTGCGCGTAATCCCAGGCGAGCATCAGGTCATCGCCATAGGTCTCGAAGGGCAGAATGAACGGCACCTTGCCGGCCATGTTCCGGTGCGTCCCGTCGTTCATCAGGGTCGCATCATCCCTGGCAGCGCCCATCGCAAAACGCGGCATCTCGGCAGTCAGCTTGCCGCCCATCTCCGGGTTGTAGAAATTGAAGACCTTGACGGTTGCGCCGGTGAACGGGTTCTTCCAGGTATCGAGAATGTCACCGCTGGCGAGATCGGTGAAATAGCCGGTCTCCTTGCCGCGGATCCAGCAGTTGCCGTCGCTGTCGATCTTTGACTGCATGACGCCGGTGCCGGTATAGCCGAACAGCGGCATCAGCCGCTTGGCCCCGATGCGCGCGTACATGAGGCCGTGAAACCCGCTGAGTACCGGCGTGTCATAACTGCCCCAGATCTTGCCGAAGGCATACAGGTTGTCATAAGGATTATTGAAGTCCAGCGGCTTGCCGGCCGCAGCTTGTACCCGCTTGCCGACCGTCATGAGTCCGGCGCCCGTTGCCGCGAGCACGGCGATGGCAGAACGGCGGTTGACGAACAGACCATTGACCAGTTCAGAAGCCATCGCATCACCCCTCGGTTGAATCAGCCCGCATTTAAACCTAACGCGGCCCCGGGCAATAGCGGCAGGGGCCCCGAAACGTGACGCGTTGCGGGGCCGGTTCGCCCTGCGGTTGCTAGATTCACCCGCTCGGACCCTGTACTGCAGTCAAGGCACGCAGCGCCTGCGAGGCACCGGCACGTCCATGTCCCCACGTGATGTATCTGCACCTGCGCTGCCGGCAGGCCCAAGGCCGGATAATCCGGCTGCAGCCATGCACCTGGAGGAACCGGCCGAATGCGCCTCGCTGGCGCATATCCTGGCCACACGGAACCATCGCCCCATGCTGCGCCTGCAGGCGCTGCAGATCGTCGAAGGCATCTGTCGCAGCCTGGACCACTCACACCGCAACGGTTGCACGCACGGTGATGTACAGCCGGAAAAGATTTTCATCACTGCCGAGGGGCACGTCCGGCTGACCGGTCACGGCAGCACAGCGCAGCCGGCATACGCCAGCTGCGAAGTGCTGGAAGGCGCACCGCCGGTTCCCGCTGACGACCTTTTTTCCACGGCCTGCACGGGCTACCAGCTGCTCGCTGGTCAGCCGCCCTTTGCAGCCGGTAACGCACTGCTGGCCGAAGCGGCTGCCCAGCGTCCGTCCCGGATTCCCCATCTGTCACCCGGGCAGTGGCGCGCACTCGACCGGGCGCTGGCATTCCGTCGCGCCGAGCGTCAGCCGGATATCGCGAGCTTCCTCAACGAGCTGCGCAATCAATACTCCGGTACACCCGAAAGCGATGGCGCTGCTGCTGCACAGAGTCCGGCCAGCGCATCTGCGCAGACCCAACGCGACCCGCGCCTGCCGGTCATGGCAGGGATCGTGGCAGCGGTAACCCTCATCGCA
>JBIJCV010000283.1:0-3213 GCA_044344525.1 Gammaproteobacteria bacterium
GCGAGCGGTGCCGGCGGTCAACATGTCAACAAAACTGAATCCGCGGTGCGCATGACGCACCTGCCGACCAATACCGTTGTGCAGTGTCAGAGCGAGCGCTCACAGCACAAGAACCGCGCCACGGCCATGAAACAGATGCGCGCCAAGCTCTATGAGCTGGAGCAGCAGAAACGTCGTGCCGAGGCGCAGGTGCTCGAGGATTCGAAGTCGGATGTGGGCTGGGGTCAGCAGATCCGCTCCTACGTGCTCGATCAGTCGCGGATCAAGGATCTGCGCACAGGTGTGGAAACCGGCAGCCCGGACAAGGTGCTGGATGGTGATCTGCGCAGGTTCATCGAAGCCAGCCTGAAGCAGGGACTCTGAGCCATGAGTGACGAGAACAAACTGATTGCCGAGCGCCGGCGCAAGCTTGCAGCGTTGCGCGCCGAAGGTTTCAATTTTCCCAACCAGTTCCGGCGCAGCGCACTCGCCGGGCAGTTACATGCGGTATATGACGAATGCAGCAGCGAGACGCTGGAGGCCGAACCCATCGAGGTACAGGTCGGTGGCCGCATGCTGACCAAGCGCCTGATGGGCAAGGCCAGTTTTGCCACCATCCAGGATCGCAGCGGGCAGATCCAGATCTTCCTGCAGAAGGAAACGCTGGGCGAGACCGCGTATGCCGGCTTCAAGGCCCTCGATCTCGGCGATATCGTCGGCGTGCGCGGCACCCTGTTCCGTACGCGTACCGGTGAGCTGAGCGTGAAGGCGCTGGAATTGACCTTGCTGACCAAGTCGCTGCAGCCGCTGCCCGAGAAATTTCACGGCCTCAGCGATCAGGAAATGCGTTACCGGCAGCGGTATGTGGACCTGATCGTCAATGAAGAGACGCGTCGGGTCTTTGCGCTGCGCACGCAGGTCGTGCAGTTCCTGCGTTCCTATCTCGATACGCTGGATTTCCTGGAAGTCGAGACACCGATGATGCAGGCGATTCCCGGCGGTGCGCTGGCGAGACCCTTCGTTACCCACCACAACGCGATGGACCGGCAGCTTTACCTGCGCATTGCGCCGGAGCTGTACCTGAAGCGTCTGGTGGTCGGCGGTTTTGAGCGCGTGTATGAGGTCAACCGCAACTTCCGCAATGAGGGCGTGTCGACCCAGCACAACCCCGAATTCACCATGCTCGAGCTGTACATGGCTTATGCCGACTATCGTACCCTGATCGATCTGCTCGAGAATCTGCTGCGCAGTCTGGCAGTGCATGTGCTTGGTACGACCACCGTTGAATACCAGGGCCACAGCCACGATCTGTCGAAGGCTTTCCGGCGTCTGTCTGTGGAGGATGCGGTGCTGCTGCATAACCCCGAGCTTGCAGCCGGTCAGCTGCGCGATGTGGACGCGCTGCGGTCGGTCTGTGCGGCGCTGGGAATCAACGTGAAACCGGGTTTCGGCGCGGGCAAGCTGTTGATCGAGATTTTCGAGAAAACGGCTGAACATGCCTTGCTCGAGCCGACTTTCATCACCGGCTATCCGGCCGAGGTGTCGCCGCTGGCACGCAAGACCGATGCTGATCCGTTTCTCACCGACCGCTTCGAGTTCTTCATCAATGGCCGCGAACTGGCCAACGGCTTTTCAGAGCTCAATGATCCGGAAGATCAGGCCGAGCGTTTCCAGGCACAGGTCCGGCAGAAAGCCGGCGGTGACGATGAGGCGATGTTCTATGATGCGGACTACATCACGGCGCTGGAATACGGCATGCCGCCGACCGCGGGTCTCGGTATCGGTGTGGATCGTCTGGTGATGTTTATTGCCAATCAGGCTTCGATCCGCGACGTACTGCTGTTTCCGCACCTGCGCAGCTGATTCCGGTGCGATGGGGCGGAACTGCGCGGAGGTCAGAATGATGCGCCGCCAGTTGCTGCTGATCGCGATACTCACAGGCCTCATGACGGGCTGCAGCTCCGGTGACGATCCGGAGCGTCCGGCAGGCGTCCCCGTCAGCGCCAGCTGGGCCGGCAATGTCGAGGGCGGTACCTGGATCGATTGCGAGGCGGTGGCATTGGCGCCGGGTCGCTACACTTGCCAGGCCTGGTTCCCCACCACCGGCGCCATGATTTCAGAAGGGCAGTATCTGCTCCGGCGCCGCAGCTGGAACCAGCAGGCGCTGCGCTCTGAATACACCGAAGCTGCCAGCAATGTGCTGCCCGGCGTGGAAACCTTTGACGGTCGCTGGATCCTTCTCAGGGACGAGCATGTCCTGCTGCCGGATGGCGTGATCAGCTATCCCGACGGCCCGCAGCATGGTAAACGCCAGACCTACAGTCTCGGGGTCGAGACCGGTGCTTTGGTGGACTATTAGGAGTGTTACGGGCGTGAGTATCCGTCAGTTCATGCAATCCGAATCGGCTGGCGGCATCGCGCTTGCCGGCGCCGCGCTGCTCGCCTTGCTGGTCAGTAACTCGCCGCTGGCAGTGTGGTACGAAGCCTTTGTACATTTGCCGGGTGAAGTGCGCATCGGCGAGGACTGGCTGGTGTTGTCCAAGCCGCTGGTGACATGGGTCAATGACCTGTGGATGGCGGTTTTTTTCTTTCTTGTTGGCCTGGAAATCAAGCGCGAACTCGTTGACGGCGAGTTGGCGTCGTTGAAGCAGGCGGTTCTACCCCTGGGCGCTGCGCTTGGCGGCATGTTCGTGCCGGCGCTGATCTATGTTGCGATCAATTACGGTGATGCCATCGCCTTGCGGGGCTGGGCGATCCCGATGGCGACCGATATCGCCTTTGCACTGGCCATCCTGATGCTGCTCGGCTCGCGCGTGCCGCCATCCCTGAAGCTGTTTCTGACCGCCGTGGCGATCATCGATGATCTGGGGGCGATCCTGGTGATTGCATTGTTTTATACCGATGAGCTGTCGGTGCTGATGCTGATATCGAGTGGCATCGGATGTGCTGTCCTGTTGTTGCTGAACCGTATGCGTGTGGCGAGCATCTCGCCATATCTGGTGGTCGGTGTGCTGATCTGGATCTGTGTGCTGAAATCCGGTGTGCATGCGACGCTTGCCGGCGTCATGACTGCGCTGGCGATACCGGTCCGCCGTCCGGATGGCAGTTCGCCGTTGCACGAGGCGGAGCATGCCCTGCAGCCCTGGGTGGCCTTTGCGATCCTGCCGATGTTTGCCTTCGTCAATGCGGGGGTGTCGCTGCAGGGTGTATCGCTGGCAACCGTGCTCCAGCCAG
>JBIJCV010000284.1:0-3209 GCA_044344525.1 Gammaproteobacteria bacterium
CAGCAAGGGCAATTGGGATGAGGCGTATCGGCTGCTGGAGCACGCCGAATCTGTTGATCCCGGGAAAATACGCTGCACCCTCATTCGCGGTGATCTCGCTGCAGACCAGGGACAGACAGCATCTGCGGCCGCAGCCTATGCAGAAATCGCCAGGGCTGTTCCAGTCATGCTGGGCGACATCCTGCCGCGCCTGCTGCGTACCGTTCCGGAGCGTGGACTTGAGGCGCTCCTGAGCGAGGTGACGGGCAGCCCTGATGGGCTGCGTGGCATTGCTCTCGCCGTCATACGTGACCCCGGGATTACCCATCCCGCCGCCATCGATTGTCTGGGCCGTTTTATCGAGCAGCAGTCGATCCTGCGGGATTTGGCTGGCGCCGGATTTCCTGCACCGGCTGCCCTGGAGTCCCGGCGGCAGGCGATCGGACGAATCCGCAAGGCGCTGCAACAGTTGGCTCGGCCAGGGGCAAATTACCAGTGCGCAGACTGTGGCTACTACAGTTCGTCTCTGCAGTGGCAGTGCCCTGGATGCCGCGCATGGGACACCGTTGGCGCTGCTGACCGGCTGCTATTCAAAGGTTCGCCGGTATAAGCCGTTTCCGCTAGAAATCGCTGGAAAGCGTGCTGCGAAAAGCCGGATTTGTCTCCTAGGATGTCGTCGCTGCCGGCCGTGTCAGCAGCATTTTCATGCAACATCTTTTCAGGAGTCTGTTATGCGCAAATTCATCTGTCTGAGCCTCTTGGGCCTCCTTCCCGCACTTGTGACAGCGGGGCCGGTTGATATCAATACGGCTGATGCAGCAACGATTGCACGTGAATTGAACGGTGTGGGCGAGAGCCGGGCCCGCGCTATCGTCGAGTTTCGCGAGAAGAACGGGCGGTTTGCCAGCCCGGATGACGTACTGAAGGTCGCCGGTATCGGCCCTCAGGTGCTTAAGTTGAATCGCGAGAACATCCGTACGGGCCAGCCGGCCAAGACCATCAATCAGCAGTAATCTGTTCCGCGGGCGGCACTGACCAGAATGTGCCGCCCGCGCGAACTGGTTTCCGGACGTGACCAGCGGTATTGGCTATGATTGCCGCCTGTTGGCAATAACAAGAAGTCCGGAGCTTTCAGATGAAAGGACCAGTCCGCACGGCTGTATTCCCGGTTGCTGGCCGGGGTACGCGATTCCTTCCGGCAACCAAGGCCATGCCGAAGGAGATGATGCCTATCGTCGACAAACCGCTGGTGCAATACGCGGTTGAGGAGGCGCTGGAGGCGGGCGTAACCCGTCTGGTATTTGTCACCGGCAGCAGCAAGCGCGCGATTGAAGATCACTTTGACCGGGATCCGGAGCTTGAACGAGCGCTGAGCGTGGCGGGCAAGCAGGATCTGCTCGATGTCGTCAGGGCGATTCTCCCGGCCGGGGTTTCCTGTGTGTATATACGGCAGGGCGAGCCGCTCGGGCTGGGTCATGCGGTGCTGTGCGCCAGACCAGCGGTCGGCGATGAGCCGTTTTACGTACACCTGCCGGATGATCTGATTCGGGCCGAAACGGGTTGCCTGGCCCAGTTGCGTGCGCACTATGAGATACATGGTTCGAGCGTGATCGCGGTACAGGAGGTGCCGCCGAGCCGGACGCGTGATTACGGCATTGTCGCCGTTGATGGCAGTAATCGCCTGCAGCAGATCGTCGAGAAGCCCGCACCGGAGCTGGCGCCGTCCCGACTGGCCGTGGTCGGTCGCTATCTGCTGGCGCCGCAGATCTTTGACATCCTGGCGGCGACCGGACGGGGCGCTGGTGGGGAAATACAGCTGACCGACGGCATTGCGCGTCTGCTCAGTACTGAACCGGTCTATGCCCTGCCATTTGTCGGGCAGCGTTACGACTGCGGCAGCAAGCTGGGATACGTGCAGGCAACCATCGATTACGCGCTGGCCGATCCCGCCTTGCAGGCTCCGCTGCGCGCGCACCTGCAGACGCTGCGCTGAAAAGTTGGCTCCCCGGGCCGGATTCGAACCAGCGACCAACCGGTTAACAGCCGGTTGCTCTACCACTGAGCTACCGGGGAAACGATAAAAGCCCTGAAGCGCGCGGGATTTTCCCGGAAGGCGCAGTCGCAAGTCAAGGATTCAGCTGATAACGCTCTTCAACCGGCGGATGGTTTCCTTCAGCGTATCCAGGCTGCAGGCAAAAGAGAGCCGGATATAGCCGGGTGCGCCGAACGCAGAACCAGGCACCACGGCGACTTCAGCCTTGCTCAGCAGGAGTTCGGCCAGTGCCAGGTCATCCTTCAGACCCTTGGCCCGGATCGCCTCGCTGACATTCGGGAAAGCATAGAAGGTTCCCGCCGAGGGCAGGCACTGAAATCCGGGGATATCGTTGAGGGCCGCGACCAGATAGTCGTGCCGGGCACGAAAGGCTTTGGTCATCTCCCGCACGCAGGACTGGTCGCCATTCAGGGCTGCGACACTTGCCGCCTGGGAAATGCTGCAGGGATTGGAAGTGCTCTGGCTCTGGATCTTCTTCATCGCCGCAATGATGGTCTTGGGTCCGCCGGCATAACCGATGCGCCATCCGGTCATCGCATAGGCCTTGGACACACCGTTGATTGTGACCGTCCGGTCATACAGGTTGGGGCAGGCCTCGGCGAAGCTGACGAAAGGCTCGTCTGCCCAGTAGATGTGCTCGTACATGTCGTCGGCAGCGATCAGGATGGAAGGGCATTTTTCCAGGACTGCGCCGAGTGCCTGCAGTTCGCTGCGCGTATATGCGGCTCCAGTCGGATTTGAGGGGCTGTTGAGGAAGATCAAGCGGGTACGGGGTGTGATCGCGGCTTCCAGCAGGCGCGGCGTGATCTTGAAACCGTCCTCCATCATGGCTGCGACGATCACCGGCTCGGCATCCGCCAGCTTGATCATGTCAGGATAGGACACCCAGTAGGGCGCAGGAACGATGGCCTCATCGCCAGGATTCAGCACAGCGCCGCAGACGTTGTAACAGGTCTGCTTGGCCCCGCTTGAGACGATGATCTGGTCCGGCGCGTAGACCAGATTATTTTCACGCTGGAATTTGTCGATGATGGCTTTTTTCAGTGCCGGGGTGCCTTCGACCTGCGTATAGCGAGTCTGGCCGTTCTGGATTGCCGCAATGCCGGCCGCACGAATATGTTCCGGGGTGTCGAAATCCGGCTCGCCGGCGCCGAGGTCGATGACGTCGTGGCCTTTG
>JBIJCV010000032.1:0-9462 GCA_044344525.1 Gammaproteobacteria bacterium
TCGGGCCGGCGCAGACTGGTCCTGCCAAGCGCCTGTTTCCTGCGCCAGCGGCGAATGGCTTCATGATCACCCGCCAGCAGAACACCAGGTACAACCCTGCCATCCACAACTTCCGGCCGCGTGTAGTGAGGATGATCAAGCAGCCCGGCAGAGAATGAGTCCTCAACTGCAGACTGTTCGTCGCCCAGCACACCAGGCAGCAATCTTACCGTCGCATCGATGACGGCCATCGCGGCAATCTCGCCGCCACTCAGCACGAAATCGCCAAGCGACAATTCCTCGTCGCAGGCCATCTCTATCAGTCGCTCGTCAAAGCCCTCATAGCGGCCGGCTACCAGCACCATCCCGGGCAGTGCCGCCAACCTTCGCGCCACGGCCTGATCGAATATCCGCCCCTGCGGGGTCAGAAATATCACCGGACTCCCGTCCGCAACCCTAGTCCGCGCGGCAGCTATCGCGGTCGCATATGGCTCGACCCGCAGGAGCATGCCTGGACCACCACCATAGGGTCGATCATCTACCGTACCGTGCACGTCAGTTGCGTAACTGCGCGGATCTATACTCTCCATCCGCACCAGCCCGCGCTGTATCGCCCGCCCGACAACCCCAAGCTGTGTACAGGGCGCGAGCATCTCCGGAAACAGCGATACCACCGCGATATCCACGCTTAGCGTATCCTCGTCGTCAGCCGGGACGGCCGGTTAAAATTCCGGGTCCCAGTCAACCGTAATCAGCCGCTGTTCCGTATCCACCCCGGTCACCACCCTGCCAAACAGGAAGGGCACCAGGTGTCGGCGCTCACCGACAACAACCATCACATCGTTCGCACCGGTCTCGAACAGGTGGTCAACCACACCGAGACTCTCGCCTGTCAGGGTCTGAACCTTCATTCCCTGCAGATCTGTCCAGAAAAACTGCTGGCGGCCTGCCTTGCCGAACACGGCCCGATCTACTTCTATCTCGGCACCGACCAATGCCGCCGCTGCATCCCGGTCCTGAACACCGTCAATCAAGGCAACCACGCCGTCACCATGGGCACGTCCTGCAAGCACCTTCACCTGCCGGCTCTGGCCATCAATGACCAGATGCCACGGACTGTAGCCAACCACGTTATCGCGGGGATCGGTATAGGAATAAACCTTTACCCAACCGCGAACCCCAAACAAGCCTGCGATCCGGCCTACCGCCACCCTGCTGTCAACGGCTGCGATCATTGGCTGCTGAAACCGGACACATACCTCGGCAACAGTAGCCGGGCAAAAGGTCCCGAGACCAGGATCGGAAACGTTCAGGCAGCCTTGGCGACGCCAGCCTGGCGCCGGAGGTTCTTCAACAGCGAGGCAACGCGATCAGAAAGCTGGGCGCCAACGCCAATCCAGTAGTCGACGCGCACCAGATCGATACGCAGCTTCTCTTCATTGGCAGTCGCCATGGGGCTGAAAAAACCAACCCGCTCGACGTATCGGCCATCTCGGGCGCGGCGCGAATCACACACCACGATATGGTAAAACGGCCGCGCCTTGGCGCCTCCGCGGGACAGACGGATAGTAACCATCGTTCTGCAAATTCCTGTTAAATCTAAGTGCCGGGAACGTGTAAACCGGGAATGTTACTTGAAACTTCCGCGATTAGCACCGTTCGTTACGGTTTAACTACCGCCCAAAGCCGGGCAGCCCCCGCAACATGCGCCTCAAACCACCCTGCCCCATCTTTTTCATCATTTTCTGCATCTGCGTATGCTGCTTCAGGAGCTGGTTGACCGCCTGTACCGGCAGGCCGGAACCGGCCGCTATGCGCTTCCGGCGCGATCCATCGATAATTCCTGGCCTGCGGCGCTCTCTGGCTGTCATTGAGTTGATGATCGCAATCTGGCGACGCAGCATCCGGGGGTCTACCTGCCCGGCAATCTTTTCCGCAGACATACCCGCCGGCAACGGCAGCTTGCCCAGCATGCTCTCGACACCACCAAGGCCGCTGATCTGCTCGAGTTGGGCACGCAGATCGTTCAGATCGAACTGCTTGCCAGTGGAGATCTTCTCCGCGAGTTGCGCCGCAGCAGCATGATCTGCCTTGCGCTGCACCTCTTCCACGAGGCCAAGCACATCACCCATGCCGAGTATGCGCGAGGCCATCCGGTCCGGGTGAAAGGGTTCGAGCTCGGCAACTGCCTCGCCGGTACCCAGAAACTTGATCGGTACGCCAGTTACCGCCTTGACCGAAAGCGCTGCGCCGCCTCGCGCATCGCCATCCGTTTTTGTAAGGATTACCCCGGTGAGCGGCAATACGGCAGCAAAGGCCTGCGCAGCATTTACCGCGTCCTGACCAGCCATGCTGTCGATGACAAACAGGATTTCGATGGGATCAGTACGCTGACTCATCTCGCGCACTTCATCCAGCAGCTCGCTATCGAGGCGGCCGCGGCCGGCGGTATCCAGGATCAGAACGTCCAACTGGGCCAGCCGGGCTGCCTTGAGGGCATGCTCTGCAATCGCCAGCGGCCCCTGGCCCGGCGCTGCACCCAGGTACGGGACGTCTATTGATGCCGCCAGCCGCTCCAGCTGCAGCATTGCTGCCGGTCGCTGCGTATCTGTACTGGCAAGACCCGCCCGTTTGCCGAGCCGGTCGCGAATAAACATCGCGAGCTTCGCAGCCGTCGTGGTTTTACCGGCACCCTGCAAACCGGCAAGCAATATGACCGCCGGCGGCTGATGGCGAAGGTTGAGGTCTGCGACACCGTCACCCAGGGTGGCAGTCAACTGCTCGTGCAGAATCTTGATGAAGGCCTGTCCGGGCGTGAGACTGCGCAGTACTTCCGCTCCGACAGCACGCTCACGCACGCGCGCCACAAAGTCCCGGATCACCGGCAAGGCGACATCCGCCTCGATCAGCGCGCGCCGCACATCGCGGACGGCATCCTCGATATTTTCTTCGGTCAGTCGCCCACGACCACGCACCTGATCGAGAACACCGCGTAATCGCTCGCTAAGACTGGCAAACATGCTGGTAGCCCTGGAAAGTTGCTGGAATCCGTCGCACGGAGCGCCGAAGCTCAATTGTATGCAATTCGGGGCAATTGATGTGTGCAGCACCAAATCCTTGACAGGCCCGCAAGGCATTGGTCACCATGACGCTCCGCTTTTCGCCTCACGGATTGCATTTCATTGGGCGACGACCTGTCTGCCGGTGCGCTTGTCGCACTTCTCGTTCTGTTACTTCTGATTTCAGCCTTTTTTTCGGGCTCTGAAACAGCACTCCTGACGCTCAACCGTTACCGACTGCGGCACAAGGCCCGGCAGGGCCATTTGGGTGCCCGACTGGCCGAACGCCTGCTGGCGCGCCCCGACCGTCTGATCTCGCTGATTCTCATCGGCAGCAACATCGCCAATACACTCGCCACATCGCTGGTGACCCTCGCGGCACTGCGCATCGGCGGACCGGCAGGCGTTGCCATAGCCAGCATCGGGCTGGCCTTCGTAATCATGGTTTTCACCGATGTCATGCCCAAAACGCTGGGCGCACTTCGTTCCGAGGCATTTGGCCTGCCGGCAGCCATCGTCTATTTCGTGCTGCTCAAAGCGACACTGCCGGTGGTCTGGTTCATCAGCACCATTTCGAATGCCCTGCTGCGACTGCTTGGTGTACGCACGGACCAGATCAACCAGCATCACCTGACGCTGGAAGAACTGCGCACCATGGTCATGGATGCCGGTACGAAGCTGCCACGCCGTCGACAGCGGATGCTGATGTCCATACTCGAACTGGAAGACATGACTGTCGATGAAATCATGATCCCGGACAACGAACTGGTAGGCATCGATCTGGACGGCGAGTGGAACGCGATCGCCACTACCATCACCACCAGCCGACACAGCCGCCTGCCGGTATTCAAGGGCAGCATCGAGAACCTGGTCGGCATCCTCTACATCCGCAAGCTGGTACTTGCCAGCGCGAGCGCACTCGACAAGGCAGCAATCGAGGCGAACATGGATGAACCGTTTTTCATCCCGGAAGGTACTTCACTTCATGGCCTGCTTGGCCAGTTCCAGCGCAGCGGGCAGCGCACCGCCTTTGTCGTCGACGAGTATGGCGACATACAGGGACTGGTAACCATCGAAGACCTGCTGGAGGAAATCCTCGGCGAATTTTCCGGCAGTGGTGAAGGAATGCCCGAGGAAGTGCGTCGCGAGGACAAGTCGGATTCGTGGCTGGTCAGTGCGAGCATCAATGTCCGTGCGCTGAACCGCATGATGCAATGGCAGCTGCCTACCGATGGTCCAACCACATTGAACGGGCTGATTCTTGAACAACTCGAAGCCTTTCCGGCCCGCGGCACAGTGCTGCTATTGAACGGCTATCCGGTGGAGATCACCGAGACCGGCGACAACGTCATCCGTACCGTGCGGATACGCCCACCGGATCAGGGCACGATTCCTGAAGTCTGATCGGTACATTCAGCCGACAGCGGCTTGCAAAGCCGGCAACACCCGCATGACGTCCTGCAGGCAGTCGACCGCAATGATCTCCATGCCCGCTATTGCCTGCCGTGGCTGATTTGCCTTTGGAACCAGCGCCCGATTAAAACCGACTTTGGCGGCTTCACGCAGTCTCTCTTCACCATAGGCAACCGGCCGGACCTCGCCGGCAAGTCCAACTTCGCCAAACACCACCAGATCGCGCGGCAAGGTCTGCCGCCGGCTCCGCGATACGCACACCACCAACCACGTTGACGAAGACATCGCTGGCATGCGTGGAAATACCGGTATGCCGGTGCAGCACCGCAAGCAGCAATGTGAGACGGTTCTGCTCAAGCCCTATCGCAACACGACGTGGCGGGCCACCACCGCCCTGATCAGCAAGCGCCTGTACTTCCACCAGTAAAGGCCGGCTGCCCTGGTGGACGGCGGTGACCACGCTACCGGGAACCGGATCTGTTCGCTGTGATACAAACAATGCAGACGGGTTCTTGACCTCGCGTATTCCGCCCTCCGTCATGACAAAAATGCCGAGTTCATTGGCAGCGCCAAAGCGGTTCTTCACGGCACGCAAAATTCTGAACCGGCTTGCCACCTCACTCTCGAAGTAGAGAACGACATCAACCATGTGCTCCAGCAGTCGCGGCCCGGCAATCTGGCCATCCTTGGTAACGTGACCGACAAGAATCACGGTGATTCCCGTCTGCTTCGCAAGCCGCACCAGCAGGCTGGCGCAGGTCCGCAACTGGTTTGGCGAACCGGGTGCTGATGGCAGCAGATCAGTCACCATGGTCTGAATGGAATCGACGACCAGACAACCCGGACGCGTCTGCTCTACTGCAGCCAGCACATCTTCAACACGCGTCGTTGCGATGGCAGTGACCTTGTCCAGCCGCAGGCCCAGACGATGACCACGCAGGCTGACCTGCTGCAGGGACTCTTCGCCGCTGGCGTAAAGCGTCGGCCCGGCGATTTCAAGCCGGGCAGCGGCCTGCAGCAACAGGGTCGACTTGCCAATACCAGGATCACCGCCAATCAGGACCGCCGAACCCGGCACCAGGCCACCGCCCAGGGCACGATCGAGTTCGCTGAGGCCGGTCCGGATTCTCGGCACCGTCTCACCGCCCACATCCGCCAGCAGCTGTACGCTGACCTCGGGCCGGCCAAGGCTCTGGCGACCGGCCTCCACGGTGCGCGGTTCAAGCGAATTCCATGCCGCACAGGCCGGACACTGGCCCTGCCACTTCGTGGTACTGGCACCACAATCCCCACAGACATAGGCTTTCTGCGCTTTGGCCATTGCGACTTCCGGCTCCTGAAAGCTGGTCATTTCGGGATGTAAAACCGCTTCGGCCAGCCGAAACCCAAACCCAAGTCTCAACCTGCGGAACGTGATCCGCATACTATTTTGGAATGCATCCAAGTGACAGTCGCGAATCCAGTTTTCCACACCGGGCGGCAGGCATATTGCTGTGTGCGGTGCTCGCCCTGTTGTTCTGGGCAGGCGGGGACCGGCTGATAGGCATCGAACGCGGCTATTACGATCTGTTCCAGCGGCTGACAGCCAGCCCGGCCGAAGCGCCGGTTCTGATCATCGATACCGGAAAGAGCAACGCCAACCCCTGGCTTAGCCCCCGCTTCGACGAATTACTGCTGCGGGCAAAGGCATCCGGGGCCAGACTGATTCTGCCAGCATCGCCACCGCCTGCGGTGATAGCGCCACAGGATATTTCCCGCCTGCACGCACTGATCGCACTGGAGAAGCGTACTGACTCCCTGCAAAGCTCAGCGCAACCCGGTCTGCTTGATCGCCAACTGCGGGAAGCCGAGCAGCGGCTGATTCAGCAGCAGCAAAACGTAGCCGCTGTCAGCGCCGCAGCGAATGTGATTCTCGGTCTGGGCGTTGCCGATCCGGTGCCTGGGCGAGAACCGCTCGAAGGCATATGTGAAGAGCGCATTGCAGCCAGCAGCGCGCGATATGGCGAAGCAGCCAGCGGCAGCAGACCGGCAGCGATTGTGCCGGGTGACCCTGCCCTGTGCAGGGCAGCTTCTGCCATCGGACACCTGCAAACCACCCCGGACCACGACAGCGTGCTGCGCCGGACATCCCCTGATGTGACGACCCATCACGGCATACTGCCGTCTGTCGGCATGGCGGCATTCATGGCGGGTGATTCCGTGTCGCGGACTACCCGCACGAATCGACGCTGGATCCGCTTCTACAGCGGGCGGGAATCAGCTGGCTTCCGCGTCATTCCTGCGGAGCAGCTGCTCGCTGGCGGGGAGTTCCCGGCAATCAAGGATCAGATCGTGGTGGTTGGCGCAGCGACTGGTGGCATGGCTACATCGGTCAATGCACAACTCGGACCCGCAGCGGTCCTTGCTACAGAGGTTGCCAATTTCGCGGACGATCAGTACCTCAGTCGCCCTGACTGGGCACCATGGGCGGAAGCTGCCCTTGCCCTGCTGCTTGGTGTGTGTGCAGGACTCACCGGAAGCCTGCCCCTGGGTCGCGCCGCCATACTGGCAACAGTGGGAGCCGCATTGCTGCTGGTTGCCGAGTTCACTCTGCTGCTGACGGGGACCTGGCTGCAACTCGCAGGCATCGCTCTGTTCTGTCTGACAGGTATGGCAATTCTTCAGGGATTGACTCAACTACCAGGCCGTCGCAGGGGACTGGTCGGTGGCCCGTCCGACGACACCCCGGCGAACAACGCCGGCCCGGGCGAGGAACTGGATCTGGCTTTTTCAGTCCTGCGTCAGCAGCCCACAACTGACCGTACCAAGGAGAAGCTTTACGAACTGGCCATGGAGCACGGCCGCAAACGCGACTACGCCAGAGCCGAGCGCGTTTTCCGTCATCTCGCCGCGCGTGACCCTGGGTACCGCGATGTCGCTGCAAAGCTCGAAAAACTTTCCGGCGCCCGCGGTGCCCCCGTCGCAAAGAAGAATTCCGCCCAGGCATCGCCTCAATCGGCACCGCAACCCGCAACGATGGCTGCGCCGCTTCCTATTCGTACTCTGGGCCGCTATGAACTGGACCGGGTGATTGGACGTGGAGCGATGGCCACCGTCTATCTCGGACGGGATCCCACAATCAACCGGCGGGTCGCCATCAAGACCTTGCCGCTGGCCGAGGAATTCGAAGAAAATGATCTCGCCACAGCGCGGGCGAATTTCAAGCGTGAAGCCGAATCGGCCGGGCGACTCAGCCACCCCAACATCATCTCGATCTATGACGCTGGCGAGGATAATCAAATTGCATACCTGGCCATGGAGTACATCGAAGGGCGCTCACTGAGTCATTACGCGCAGGTCGGCCGCCTGCTCCCGCCCCGGGTTGTATTCGAACTGATGGCGAGGGCAGCAGAAGCACTTCATTACGCCCATACCCAGAACGTGGTGCACCGGGACGTAAAACCGGCGAATATTCTCTACAATCCGGCTACCGACACCATGAAGATCACCGACTTCGGTATCGCCAGACTGACCGACTCCAGCCGGACCCGGACGGGTATCATTCTCGGTACGCCTTCCTACATGTCTCCGGAACAGCTGTCGGCCAGCCAGGTTACGGGCCAGTCGGATCTGTATTCACTCGGGGTAACCATGTACCACCTGCTTACCGGGGCCCCGCCATTCCAGGCTGATTCCATTCCGCGCCTGATGGACAAGATCGTAAAACAACGCCATCGTCCGGTAGGCGATATCCGCGATGACATTCCATCCTGCACGGACAGCATCCTCGACCAGGTTCTCGCCAAGGATCCGGCGGATCGTTTTCCCAGCGGCCGAGCCCTTGCCTTTGCGCTGCGCGATTGCGCCAGCCGTCTGGCAGCAGATCACATATGAACCTGCGTCCGAAATTCAACGTACTGCAACTCACCGACACCGGCAAGGTACGGGAGCATAACGAGGACGCCATCGGAACCAACCGGGACATCGCCCTGCTGGTGCTGGCTGATGGCATGGGCGGCTACAACGCCGGAGAGGTTGCCAGCGGCATTGCGGTACGCACCGTTCTGGAACTCGTACCGCCGGCCTGTGAACGGGAGACACGGAACGCCACTGACCCGGAAACCGGCCTGATGCGCCAGACGATCATTCTGCGTGATGCGATTGCACGGGCCAACAAGGTGATACACCAGACCGCCAAGATGCAGCCACAGTGCGAAGGCATGGGCACCACCATCGTTGCATGCCTGTTCTACGACAACCGCGTTTCAATTGCGCATGTTGGTGATGCACGCTTGTACCGTTTCCGCCGCAATCGCTTCGAACAGCTGACGATGGACCATTCGCTGCTGCAGGAACTTGTAGATCGGGGCTTCTATTCGCAGGAAGAGGCAGCCAGGTCCACCAACCGGAACTACGTGACCCGGGCATTGGGGGTGGAACCAACGGTACAGGTCGAACTCCAGGAGGCTGAGGTACAGCCGGAAGATATATACCTCCTCTGCTCTGACGGTCTTCCCGACATGGTTGAGGATGAGGATATTCACTTAACTATCAGCACTTTTAATGCTAATCTGGAGATGGCAGGTCAACAGCTGATCCGACTCAGCAATGACCACGGGGGTAAAGACAATGTCTCGGTCATACTGGCGCAGGTCGTTGAACCGTTCCCGGCGCGAACCAGCATGCTGCAGCAGATCCGCAGCATCTTCAGTTAGGCTTGTCACGGCTCACAGGACAACACTGATATGGCACGACTGATTCTGAGCCTGGATTCGCAGGTTCTTGCTGAATACAACATGAGCAAGGAGCGTTATACCGTTGGCCGACTGCAGGACAACGATATCCGCATCGACAACCCGACGGTCAGCGGCCATCACTCGCTGATCATCAACATCCTCAACGATTCTTTCCTTGAGGACCTGAACAGCACGAACGGCACCTACGTCAACGGCCGTCTGATCAAGAAACATGCACTGCAGAACGGTGATGTTGTCACCGTCGGTCGTCACCAGTTGCGCTTTGTCGACGGTGT
>JBIJCV010000285.1:0-3189 GCA_044344525.1 Gammaproteobacteria bacterium
GATGGAGATATGGATACCGGTACGCACGCGCTCAGCCTCAGGATCGGCATCGCCACGGCTGCGATAGCGGCGGATCAGCTCAACCTGCAGATGGTTGAGCGGATCCAGATACGCGAAACGATGCTCGATCGAGCGTGCCAGCGCCGAGTTGCCAGCCAGTCGCCGCGACTCGCCGGTGATCTGTGCCAGCGCCTTGCTGCTGCGCTGCCACTCGGCCTGAATGGCAGCGAACAACTGTTTGCCGAGGCGCTTGTCCTCGACCAGTTCGACATAGCGGGCGGCGATGCGCAGATCGCTCTTGGCCAGCACCATGTCCATATTCGACAGCAGCGTGCGGAAGAACGGCCACTGTTTGTACATCCGTCGCAACAGCAGCAGGCGGCGCTGGCGTCCGGGGCCGGCACTGCCCAGCCAGCTCTCCACTGCCGAACCGAAACCCGCCCAGCCCGGCAAGGCCACGCGGCACTGCCCCCAGGAGAAGGTCCAGGGAATCGCACGCAGATCCTCGATGCGCAGCGCTCCGCCATCCGGTCGCGGACGCGACGGTGGACGCGAACCGATCTTCAGCCCGGCGATCTCGCGGATCGGTGTGGCGGCGAAGAAGTAATCGCTGAAGCGCGGTGTCTCGTAGACCAGATGCCGGTAAGCTGCAAAGCTGATGCGGCTCAGTTCAGCCGCGGCCTGCAAGAAGACCTCGGGCACCGAGCCGGCCTTGCCCGGCGTCGCATGCAGCAGGGTCGCCTCAAGCGTTGCCGCCACCAGCGTCTCCAGATTGCGCCGGCCGATGTCCGGATGTGCGTACTTCGAAGTGATCACCTCGCCCTGTTCGGTAACGCGCAGCTGACCGTTCACCGTGCCGGGGGGCTGGGCCAGGATGGCCTGAAAATTCGGTCCACCGCCCCGGCCGACAGTACCGCCGCGGCCATGAAACAGGCGCAACACCAGGCCCTTCTTGTGCAGTGGCGCAAACAGCGCCACCAGCTCGGTCTCGGCCCGGTAGAGCTCCCAGTTGCTGGTGAAGAAACCACCATCCTTGTTGCTGTCGCTGTAGCCGAGCATCACTTCCTGCTCACCACCACTGCGCAGCACGGTATCCAGCATGCCGGGCAGGGCGAGAAATTCGCGCATGATGCTCACCGCACGGCGCAGGTCGCCGATGGTTTCGAACAGCGGCACGACGATCAGGCTCGAACGTGCTGCATCGGCCAGCGTGCCCTGCAACAGGCCGGTTTCCTTGAGCAGCAGCATCAGCTCAAGCAGATCGCTGACTTCCTCGGTGTGCGACACGATCGAGTGGCGTAGCGCATTTCGCCCGTAACAGACCAGCGCATCGCGCGCTGTTTCGAATACCGCCAGTTCATCCAGCGTGGACTGGGTGTAGGCATGGTCCACAACACGCAGCGGCCGCGCATCATTGAGCAGCGCGAGCAGGATCTCGCGGCGCCCGGCTTCGTCGAGCGCCAAGTAGTCGCTGTGCAGACGGGCAACGCGCAACAGTTCAGCGACCACTGCGGCATGGCGATCGGAATTCTGCCGCAGATCGATGGTTGCGAGATGAAAGCCAAACACCTGTACGGCGCGCATCAATGGCCCGAGCCGGGGGGCCACCAGCGCCTGCGCATGATGCGAGCACAGCGAAGCCTCGATCACGCGCAGATCGGCGAGAAATTCCTCGGCGCTGGCATAGGCCTGCTGTGATTCCACGGCATGTCGCACGGCCTCCAGACCGGTGCAGGCATGCAGGGTGGCCGCCAGCCGCGCATAGATACCGATCAGCGCACGGCGATAGGCTTCATCAACCCGGTGCGGGTTGCGGTCCGGCGACCGGTCTGCCAGTGCGGCCAGCTCATCAGAGACACCCGCCAGCAACTGTGACAGCGACAGCTCGGCACCCAGTTCATGCACTTCGGCCAGATAGAAGCGCAGGGCAACTTCGGCCTGTCGTTCGAATGCCGTGGCCAGCGTGGCCGCCGTGACATTCGGATTGCCGTCACGGTCGCCGCCAATCCAGTGCCCCATGCGCAGGAACGGTGCCACCGTCTGACCAGGCAATGCCTGCTCGAGGGCGGCATACAGCCGCGGCAACTGGCGCAGAAAAGTCGTGTGGTAGTACGAGAGTGCATTATCGATTTCGTCGATCACGCTGAGCCTGACCGTGCGCAGCATGCGCGTCTGCCACAGCTGCGTGACGCGGGCGCGGATCAGCAACTCGTTCTGCGCACGCGCAGGCTCCAGCTGCAGGCCATCGCGCTGTGCAACCAGTTCGGCGATCGCCCGCTCGGCATCGAGAATGCTCTTGCGCTGCACCTCGGTCGGATGTGCAGTCAGCACCGGGCTGAGATGCGCGCGCGCCAGCGTCTCGGCGATCTGCCGGTTGCTGACGCCAGCACCAGCCAGACGCTCGAGACTGAGCTGCAGCGAGCCATCCTGCAGATGTGCCTGGGCTTCCTGATCCACCCGCTGACGCACCTGATGCCGGTCCTCGGCGATATTGGCCAGATGCGAGAAATAGCTGAAGGCCCGGATCACGCTCACCATCTGGTCGCCCGACAGACCCTTCAGCAGCCGGTTGAGTGCGCGGCCTGCGCTGGCGTCTTTCTTCAGCCTGAAGGCTACCGACAGCTGCCGCACGCGCTCGATGAGGTTGAAGGCCGCGCGCCCTTCCTGCTCGCAGATCACGTCACCGAGAATCCGGCCCAGCAGGCGGATATCCTCGACCAGCGGCCGGTTCTGCGCCTCGGGATTGCGCCTGCGGGCGGCGGGCGGCTTGCGGGCTGTAGCGATCATCGCAGCCTCCTCCGGGTGTAGATTAGGCGCAAGAATGCACCGTTAGCGCAGCAACGCAAGGGAGGCAAGGCATGAAGGCGCCCAAACACGAGCATGAACTGTTCAAGGCCGGGCTGCTGGCAGCGATGAAGTACGCCGAGGGACGCGGCGCCGTCGTGTTCGAAAAGACCGATTCAGCCAGCGAAAAACTGCTGTATGTGTATCGGCTGCTGGTCCACGACAAGCTGATCGCACCGCTCCCGGAAGCCCAGGTGTCTGAAAAGGCCCTGCGTCACCGGATCGCCATGTGGTATGCGCACCAGTTGCCCAAGGACCATCCGCTGCTGCAGTCGTAGGAGCGCCTTCTCGTGGGAGCGGCTTCAGCCGCGATTCTTCCGACCAAATGATCGCGGCTGAAGCCGC
>JBIJCV010000288.1:0-3154 GCA_044344525.1 Gammaproteobacteria bacterium
AATCTGCCGCGCGTCATTGAAGCCGAGCCTGCCCGCATAGAAACGCTCGATCACCGGCTGTGGCAGGCGATAGAAATGCTCCAGCACGCGGTAACGCTCGGCAGGTGCGGCGGCCAGAAACAGCATGCGGTTCAACATCCTGAACACGCGCTGCTCCTGCCAGCGACGTCGCGCGCGGTCACGGATCCAGGCCCCGACAGCCGCGCTGCGCAGATCGGCGACGCCGGCCAGATCATCGGCAAGCGCGGCCGCTTCCGGCAGCGAATAGCCGGTCGTGTGGTGAAACAGTCCGGCGCGCAGACCGGCGCGCGGCAGGGTTGCATCCGCTGCTGGCCAGAAACGCTCGAATTCGGCATCCAGCACAATTGGCAACACGCCACGTTCTTCCCGGACCATTTCGCGCACACTCCAGCCCCGTGCCAGCACATAGCTTTCGATATTACGGCGTAGCGATGCCGCATCCAGATCCGGCGTGTCGCTGTAGTAGGTATCTTCAACCAGCAGCCGGTCAGCACTGAAGGGCAACAGGTACACGAACCGGTAGCCATCTGCCTGAGTCACCGTCGCATCCATGAGCAAGGGCCCGGTCAGTCCGTGAGGGTTGGCCAGCAGCAGTTCCTGACCGATAAATTTCTGATACCGGAGCACCAGGCCTGCGCTGCCAGCGGCCCCAGGTCCGCGCCCGTCCACCACCAGCCTGGCGCTCAGCGTCTGTCCGTCAGCCAGCTGTACGGCCTGCGGACCGATTGCTGCGACCTGCGCACCGCACCGGATCTGTACGCCGGGCAAAGCCATCACCAGCTGCCTCAGTCGCGTTGAACTCAGCGAATGGTAGGTGCCGTCGATACGTCGCTGCCGCTGCGGGAAACAGACCTCATAGTGCTGCCATGAGTGACTGGCCAGCGGCAGCAGCCACTCACGCCCGGCCGGATGCAGATCGCTGCCATGAAAGGACCAGGTGTGATTGCCGCCCGGTTCCGGGCCGGCTTCAAGCAGGGTGACCCGCACCTCCGGACGCAGCGTGTGCAGGCGCAGGGCGATCAGGCAGTTGGCCAATCCAGCGCCCACCAGCAGCACCTCGCTGTTCACTGTGCTGCTCATGGTACCGCCAGCAGCGGTTCAATGACGGCCGTGATGCTGGCGGCACGTTCCGCGCTGAAACGCCCGCGCACCTGGCCGGCGAGATTGCCCTCGCGGTCAAATACCAGCAGGTTCGGGGCCTCCGTATCCAGACTGTAGGTGGTCGCCCAGCGCCGCTCGGCATCGATGAGCACCGCCACCGTTGCCGGCACCCGTTTTTGCAGGGTCGTCGCCACCCGGGCGAGATCCACAGGCCCTTCAGCCGGCAGATCCGCCACGTTCAGAAAGTGGAGCTGCGGATAACGCCCACCGAGTTCCTCGGCCCAGCGCTGGATCGTGGCCAGTCGCCGCACATTCACCACCACCGCGATGACTACAGCGCCACGGTGGGCAGCCAGGGAATCTGTCTTGCCAAACTGGTCGCGCAGTGGCGGCATGTCGGGACCGGTGCCGGTTGCCATGCCACAGGCACTGAACAGGATGAGCAGCAAGCCCGGCATCCCGGAGGTACGGCGGCGCATGGATGGCAACACTGCGATGGGCATGGACGGCACAACACCCCGGGCGCGCCATAACGGGCACTATCGGGTGATTGTACCGGTGCTTGGCTGCTGACTGCCGTCAGCGCAGGAATTTCAGGCTGGAAAAACTCCGCCGCGGCTCAAAACTGGAACCGCCAGCCGACGAAAACTTCATCAGTGTCCGGATCGATGCTGAACTGCAGGCCCGGTTGCAGATCTTCCGGAAGAAACGCCCCACCGAAACGACGGACTGTTGCCGTGCCCTGCTGCAGGAAGGCGCCGAGCAGACTCCGGAACTCCAGCGCGCGGGAACTCAGCGCTTCGGTATCGGCTGTCGCCACCGGCGACGCAGACCACACTGACTCGTCCAACTCTCCAGCCAGCGCCGACGAGCTTGCCAGCACAAGGAACAAGAGCATTGCCGGGAATGACTTCATGTGACACCACCCGTAACAGAACCGCAGCCCATCGCGATTCCTCACCCGCCGGCAACCTTAGCCGGGCGACGGGTAGCGAACGCCGACCGCGTTCACTGTTCAGGCATGCATCAACAGCGAAAAACGGATTCGGTAAAACCAGCCCGGCATAAGTAAAACGCAGCAGTGCAGCAATGAAAAAAGGGAGCTTTACGCTCCCTTTGTTTTTCAGCGCACCTGGACTTCGATGGGCCTGGGTTTCTTCGCCTCGGTCTTCGGCAAACGAACCGTCAGCACGCCGTCCTTGGCATCGGCCTGGATCTTTGCCTCATCGACATCTGCCGGCAGACTGAAGCTGCGGGCAAAGCTGCCGTAAAACGACTCGATCCGGTGATGCTTCTCCTTGTCCTCACGGGTCTCCAGCCGGCGCTCACCGCGAATGGTGATCACGCCGTCGTGCACGGAAACATCGATGTCCTTTTTCTCCACTTCGGGCAACTCTGCCTTGATCAGATAGGCCTCCGGCGTCTCGGAAATATTCGCCACCGGGCGCCATTCGACACCGTTGCCGCGTGCTTCAGCGGCGGGTGTGGCCGATCGGCCCAGCACTCGGCCGTACTGATTGAAAAGGTCGTCCAGTTCGCGCAAGGGACTCCAACTTACCAGCGTCATACTGCATCCTCCTCATGGGTTGTCGCGCGGCGTAATGCACGCCGCGCATGAGACAGATGTAGGGACGATGCCGGCGTTTTCAAGCCCCGCTGGTCAATCCCCCAGCGCGTTGCGCAGTGCGTCGATCAGGTCGTCGGCATCTTCCAGCCCGACCGACAAGCGCACGAGACCGTCGGTGATGCCAACCCGGCGCCGCTCGGCCTCCTCCACATCGGCATGGGTCATGGTCACCGGATGGGTGATCAATGACTCCACCGAACCGAGGTTTTCAGCCAGCGTCCACAACTTGATGCGATCCATCAGCGCCTTGCCGGCCACCACGCCACCCTTGACCTCAAACCAGATCATCGCGCCAAAACCGGAAGCCTGGCGTTTCGCCAACTCATGTTGCGGGAAGCTCTCCAGGCCCGGATAACTGACCTGCGCAACCTTCGGATGAGTGGCGAGAAACCTGGCGATCAGCAT
>JBIJCV010000289.1:0-3136 GCA_044344525.1 Gammaproteobacteria bacterium
CGGCAAGGTTGCTGCTGCGCGTGATATGACGCCGGAGCGCGCTGACAGTATCGCGCGCGGGCGGGTCTGGATCGGCGCCGATGGCAAAGAACTCGGGCTGATCGACAGCATCGGTGGACTGGATGAAGCGGTGCAGGCCGCAGCCAGCCGTGCCGGGCTTGAGGAAGGCCAGTATGGTCGGACCTATATCGAGCCGGAGCTCTCTTTCGGTCAGCGGCTGGCGGCTGAACTGGTCATGCGGAGCCTGCGCGTGCTGAATGCGCTGGGCTTGCGTGCGCCGGATACAACTTCTGCGGGCCTCGTGCGCCAGGCGATGCGGTCCCTTGACCGGGAGGTGAAGGCGCTGACAGCGCTTAACGATCCGCGCAGCCTCTACTACCACTGCTTCTGCCGGATCGATTAGGTTTTTTTCGGGTAATCGAAACGATGCAGACTGCCTGATGCAGTCGTGATGCCTGACCAGCTGTCCATGTCGAGGTCGATAACAGCCATCCCGCAGGTCGGGATGTTGTCGATCTCGCTGCCGGTGAGCAGGTTGGCGAGTTCCGTCAGGCCTGGATTGTGCCCACACACGATGATGTCCCGGAACGAATCGGCCTGACGGGCAATGACTGCCATGATCTGTTCAGGTGTAGCGAGATACAGGTCCCGCTCACGCTGCAGGAATTCTGAGGGGTAGCCCAGTTCGCGCGCGATCAGCTGTGCAGTGTCGCGGGCGCGTCGTGCGTGACTGGTGAGTATCAGCGACGGTCTGGAACCACGCGCCAGCAGGCGGCGACCCATGACCGGGGCATCCTGCTGTCCGCGCTGATTCAGCGGCCGGTCACAGTCGTCGATGCCTGCTTCCTGCCAGGAGGATTTCGCGTGACGGAGCAGAGTCAGCCTGCGCAGCATGGGGTTCAGTACAGTCCCGTTTCGAGTCGCGCCGCCTCTGACATCATGTCCCTGTTCCAGGGCGGGTCGAAGACCAGTTCGACATTCACTTCGGCGGCGGTCGGAATCAGGCTGATTTTTTGCCGGGCTTCTTCCAGCAATATCTCCCCCATTCCGCAGCCAGGTGCAGTGACCGTCATCATGATGTTGACCGAGCGTTCGCCGGACGGCAGTCTGGCGATCGAGCAGCCGTAGACCAACCCCAGGTCCACGACGTTGATCGGAATCTCCGGGTCATAAATGGTCTTCAGTTGCTCCCAGGCCAAAGCTTCGAACTGCTCGTCGGTGGCATTGTCGGGCAGGATCGGCGGGGTTGTTGGTTCCTTGCCGAGGGCATCGGCATCTGCGCCGGCGACACGTACCAGATTACCCTCGAAATATACGGTAAAGCTGCCACCCATCGCCTGGGTGATGTATGCCAGAGCGTCCTTGGGCAGCGTCACCGGGATTCCGGTTGGCACCACGAGTCCCTCGACGTCGCGCCTGATTACTACCGGTTCGTTATCCATGCCGTTCATTCCAGGTTTTCATTCGGTGGTTACGGTTTCCTGAACCGCATCAAGTGCTGCACGCAGCGCCTGCCAGGGCAAGGTCGCACAGCGGATTCTCGACGGATAGTCCCGCACGCCGCCGAGGGCAGCCAGTTCGCCTTCCAGTTTCCCGGCCTGTGGATCCGCCAGGCCACGCATGAACTTGTCGATGGTCTGGCGTGTCACAGCCACTGTCTTGCCGGTGACCGCATCAGTCATCATCGAAGCGGATGCCAGTGAGATTGCGCAGCCGCTTGCCTCAAATGCCACGTCTGCGAGCGCAGTATCCTGCAAACGCAGGTACACGCGGATCTTGTCACCGCACAGGGCGTTGTGCCCCTCGGCCTCACGGTCATATACCGCGGGCCGCCGGCAGTTATGTGGATGACGGCTGTGATCGAGGACTGTCTGCCGGTAGAGGTCGGTCAACGATTTGGCCGTTTCGGTCATGCAAACATCCGTATCGAGAGGCGCAGTGCATCAATCATCTGATCGATCTCTGACTGCGTATTGTAGAAAGCGAAAGAGGCCCGTGCGGTACCGGGAATACCGAAGCGTTCCATTACCGGCATTGCGCAATGATGGCCGGCGCGAATTGCGACGCCATGCTGGTCAAGAACGGTGCCCAGATCGTGTGGGTGAATCCCGTCGATATTGAAGGACACGACTCCGGCCTTGCGCGCCGCAGTGCCGACCAGGTGCAGACCGGGCAGGGCACTGAGCGCACTGCTCGCATAAGCCAGCAGAGCGGCCTCGTGGCTGGCGATATTGTCCATGCCGACGTGCCGCAGATAGTCGACGGCAGCGGCCAGACCAGCGGCGCCCGCAATGTGCGGCGTGCCCGCTTCCAGACGGTAGGGCAGATCGTTGTAGGTCGTGCCGCTGAAGCTCACGGTGCGAATCATGTCGCCACCGCTCTGGTAAGGCGGCAGCGTTTCCAGCAGGGCTTCACGGCCGTAGAGCACACCGATGCCGGTCGGCCCGCACATTTTGTGGCCTGAGAAAGCGTAGAAATCACAGTCCAGCGACTGTACGTCGACGCTCTGGTGGGCAATCGCCTGTGCACCATCAATCAGCACGGGTATGCCGCGTGCGTGTGCACTGGCGATGATCTTTTCGACCGGATTCACGCTGCCCAGCGCATTCGATACATGGGTGATGGCTACCAGGCGTGTTCGGCTGCTCAGGAGTCTTTCGAAGTCATCCAACGACAGTTCGCCGCGATCGTTGATCGGTACGACACGCAGGACTGTGCCACTTCGCTCACAGAGTATCTGCCACGGTACGATGTTCGAATGATGCTCCATCTCGCTGATCAGGACTTCATCACCGGCTGACAGTCGCTGTCCGAAGGTGGCAGCGACCAGGTTGATCGCTTCGGTCGTGCCACGCGTGAAAACGATTTCACGCGTAGATCGGGCATTGATGAAGCTGCGTACCGACTCCCGTGCGCCTTCGTAGATGTCCGTGGCGCGATGGCTCAGGGTGTGCACGCCACGATGAACATTGGCATGATCATGCGTGTAGTAGTGCCGGATGGCATCGATCACCTGCACCGGCCGCTGTGTCGAGGCCGCGCTGTCCAGGTAGGCCAGCGGGTAGCCATTGATCGACTGATGCAGGATCGGAAAATCACGCCGGATTGCATCGATGTCGAAGCGAGACCCCGGCTG
>JBIJCV010000290.1:0-3133 GCA_044344525.1 Gammaproteobacteria bacterium
GAGGCCGGCGAGAAAGATCACGACGGCACCGGACAGCACAATCAGGATTGCGGTGCCCAGATCAGGCTGTACGGCGATCATGCCGGCGGGCAGGAAGGTGAGGATAAGGACCAGGGCCACCACGCCTGGTGATGGCGGCAGGGCCCGTTCGTGCAGGAGCCAGCAGAGCAGCAGTGGTACGCCGAGCTTCATGACCTCCGAGGGCTGGAAGCGAATGCCCACGTCCAGCCAGCGCTGTGCACCCTTGCCGATCTCGCCGGTGGCGAGCACCAGCACCAGCAGCAGCAAACCGAGGGCGTAGACAAACGGTGCGCCACGCCGGAGCCAGACCGGGTTGATCTGCGCCATGAACAGCAGGGCGCCGAAGGCGAGCAGCATGCGCACCACCTGATCCAGCAGTTCGCGGATCTGCTGCCCTTCCGCGCTGTACAGCGCCAGCAGGCTGAACAGCAGCACCCCCAGGATGCCGATCAGCAATGGTCCGTCCAGATGCAGCACCCGCAGCACACGGGACAGCAGGCCCTGCTCGACACGGCTCCGGCTCTCGGTGCTGATGTTCAGCAGCGGGTTACTCACGATATGCGACTCATGTGCTGGTTTTCAGATAGGCGTTGATGACATCAAGCGCGATGGGGGCGGCAGCCTTGCTGCCGCTTTCGCCATTCTCGATGATCACCGCAACTGCAATGCGCGGTGCATCGAGTGGTGCAAAAGCGATGAACAGGGCATGGTCTCGCCGCCGTTCATCGACCTCGCTGGCCTTGTATTTCTGTCCCTGCTTGACGGTGAATACCTGTGCGGTGCCGCTCTTGCCCGCCATCGGAAAGGGCGCGCGCATGCCGACTCCGCGCGCGGTTCCGCGTGGACCCTGCATGACGCCATGCATGCCTTCGATGATCGCGTCCCAGCGCAGTGCATCCTGTTCGCCGACGGCCGGCAATGGTGTTGCTGCCCGGTATTCGACGGTGCCGGTGCCCGGATCGCGCGCGCCTTTCAGCAGTGTCGGCTGAAAGCGCTTGCCGCGGGCCGCTATGGTGGCAGCCGCATGCGCGAGTTGCAGGGGCGTCACCAGCATGTAGCCCTGGCCGATGCCGGCGATGACGGTCTCCCCGGGAAACCAGACCTGTGCGGCCCGATTTTTGAAAGCTTTCTTTTTCCAGGCCGGTGAGGGCACGATGCCAGCCTGCTCACCCTCAAAGCCGATGCCCGTAATGGCACCGAGACCGAATTCACGCATGAATCCACCCATGCGCTCGATGCCGAGATCACGGGCCAGACCATAGAAGTAGACGTCACAGGACTGTTCGATGGCCTCGTACAGGCTGACGCTGCCATGTCCCTCGGGTTTCCAGTCGCGGTAGCGGTGACTGCTGCCCGGCAGGGAAAAAGCCCCGCCGCAGTGCACGCGCTTCTGCGTGGCGGTGACACCGAAATGCAGGCCGGCGAGTGCCACGATCGGCTTGATCGTGGAGCCGGGTGGGTACTGGCCGCGCAGCGCCCGGTTGAACAGCGGCCGGTCGATATCTTCCTGCAGGGCCAGATAGGCGCGGCGACTCAGGCCGGCGCTGATCGCGTTCGGGTCATAGCCCGGGGTACTGGTAAAGGCCAGCACTTCGCCGTTGGCCGGGTCGATGGCCACGACTGCCCCCCGCCGGCCGGTCAGCGCAGTGCTGGCCGCCAGCTGTGCATCCAGATCGATGGTCAGGATGATGTCGCGGCCCGGTAGCGGGCGCACGCGATTGAGTACACGCATCTTGCGGCCATGCGCGTTGACGACCACATCTTCATGGCCCGATGTGCCGTGCAGGTCGGCTTCGAAGCTGCGTTCAACGGCGCTCTTGCCGACATGGGTAGTGCCGGCATATTCATCCGGATCGAGCTCGCGCTGATCGGCGGCGCTCAGGCTGCCGACATAGCCGAGCACATGTGCGGCCGCCTCGCCATACGGGTAGCTGCGTCCCAGGCGGGCGCGGATCTCCAGACCGGGGAAATGCGGGCGGCGTACGGCGAACGCAGCCAGCTCTTCATCGCTGAGGCGCTCGGCGATGACCAGGGTGTCGAAGGAACGGCGACTGGCCAGCAGTTCGCGCAGTTCGCCCAGATCGCCGGCGGCGAGAATGCCGGCTTCTACCAGGCGGGCCAGTGTGTCCTGCATGTCCGGAACCCGTTCCGGCGTGATCTCCAGCTGATAGCCGGGTTTGTTTTCCGCCAGCACCTTGCCGTTGCGGTCGAGAATCAGGCCGCGTATCGGCGGGATCGGCTCGGCGCGGATCTGGTTGCCGCTGGACTGCGCAGAGTAGTAGTCGTACTTGAGAACCTGCAGCTGAGCCAGCCGGATGACTACCAGCATGGCGAGTATCAGCAGCATGAACACGGTCAGGAGTATGCGGTCGTTGAACAGCTGCTGTTCCCGCCAGTGCTCCTTGATGCGTGATGCAGCTGCCATCAGTCCCGCCTCAGCTGAAGCTCGACTTGCGCCGTTCCAGACGTTCGCGAATACGATCCATCACGGCCATCAAGACCGGCCAGAACACGGCGGCGGCAAATACCGGGCCCCAGCGCTGCGGGCCGAGCGTGGCGCGCCCGGTTGCGCCATCGATCCACAGCAGCAGGAAGGCCTCGAGAAAGACCAGGGCGAAGACTGCCAGCATCAGCTGCCAGACCGGAAACACGCGCAGTTGCAGATGCAGGCGCAGCACCAGATAGCTGACCACGCTGAGTGTCAGCGCGTGCTGTCCGAGCAGGCTGCCATGGGCGATATCGATGAGCAATCCAAAAACGAACGCGGCGAACACGCCGAAGCGGCCAGGCCACATCAGCGTCCAGTAGATCAGGGTCATGGTGGTGAAAGCCGGGCGAAATGGCTGGGCGATGGCCGGCAGCGGCAGCAGTTCGGCGGCCAGTGCCAGCAGCATGATGCACCAGACCGGCCAGCGTGAATTTCTCATGGCGCGGGTTCCGGCGCGAATACCAGCAGCACTTCGTGCAGACGGTCCAGGCTTGCGGCGGGTTTCGCCGTGACCTCCAGAAAGGCATCGCCTTCAGATCCATCGACGGCGATGATCGTGCCCACCGGATAACCGGCCGGAAACCGTCCGCCCAGCCCTGAGGTCACCAGCAGGTCGCCGGGCTT
>JBIJCV010000291.1:0-3127 GCA_044344525.1 Gammaproteobacteria bacterium
AAAGATTTACGTCAAGGATCTCTCCATCGAGGTGCCCAACGCGCCCCAGATTTTTCTGGAGCGCGAGACGCCGAGCATCGAAGTGCAGATCCAGAGCACGGCGAACACCATTGGCGAAGGCATGTACGAAGTGGCGCTGACGGTCACGGTGAGCGCCAAGGAAGGCGAAAAGGCATTTTTCCTGGTCGAGGTGGTGAAGGCCGGCATCTTCCAGGTGCGCAACGTGCCGGAAGGCGATCTGGAGCCGATTCTTGCCGTGGCCTGCCCGAACATACTGTTCCCGTATGCCCGCGAAACCGTTTCCGACGCGATCAATCGCGCCGGATTCCCGCCGGTGATTCTGGCTCCGGTGAACTTCGAGTCGCTCTACCAGCAACGCCTGATGGAACAGCAACAGGGCGAAAGCCGGATCCAGCTGCAATAAGTCGGCGATACCACAACCCAAATGCTGGCACTAGTGGCGACACGGCGATTCCTTGCGGGGCTGACGATGCTGGTTGCGGCATCGACGGCGTTCGCGCTGGATTACCGCAGCGTTGCCGAGGCGGCGCCGATGTACGACGCACCGTCGGCCAAGTCCAAACCCCTGTTCGTGGCGCTGGCCGGCACGCCGGTGGAACTGGTGGTCAGCCTCGACGGCTGGTCCAAGGTGCGCGACAGCCGGGGCGACCTGACCTGGATCGAAAAGAAGCATCTGGCGGAAAAGCGCACGGTCATCGTGCGCTTCGATCGCGCCCAGGTCCGCGCCGCTGCCGACGACAAGGCGGCGCTGGTGTTCGATGCGGAACGCGACGTGGTGCTGGAGCTGCTGGAAGCCGCTCCCGGTGGCTGGATCAAGGTGAAGCATCGCGACGGGCAATCCGGTTTCATCAAGGCGCCCCAGGTCTGGGGTTTGTAAGCTTCGCGACCGGCGCGTCATGACCAGATCGATGGAGCGTGCGCGATGCGGATAGCGGTGCTGGGAGCCGGCGCCTGGGGTACCGCGTTGGCCATTGCTTTCGCCGGTCGGCACACCGTCAGCCTGTGGGCGCGCGATGCGGTGCGTGTCGAGGAGATGGCGCGCCAGCGCGAGAACCGGCGCTATCTTCCCGCCTGTCCTTTCCCCGATGCCCTGCAGGTCACTGTAGACCTGCGCGCAGCGCTGGCCGGCGCCGACCTGGCGATTATCGCCGCGCCGCTCGCCGGCCTGCGGCCGATGCTGCAACAGCTGAAGACCCTCGCTCCGACCCTGCCCTTTCTCTGGGTGTGCAAGGGGCTTGAAGCCGGCAGCGGCCTGTTGCCGCATCAGGTGGTGGCCGAGGTAATGGGCAAGGCCATCTGTGGCGTGCTCACCGGGCCGAGCTTCGCGCTCGAGGTGGCGCGCGGCCTGCCCACCGCAGTCACGCTGGTGGCGACGGACGCCGCTTTTGCCGAGGCCACGGCGCAGGGTTTGCACGGTGGCAATTTGCGCATCTATGCCAATCAGGATCTGATCGGCGCCGAAGTCGGCGGCGCGGTAAAGAACGTCCTGGCGATCGCCACCGGCATCTGCGATGGCCTCGGTCTTGGCCTCAATGCGCGGGCGGCGCTGATCACCCGCGGCCTGGCGGAAATCACCCGGTTCGGCGAGGCGCTGGGCGCCCGGCGTGAAACCTTCATGGGGCTGGCCGGCATGGGTGACCTGATACTCACCTGTACCGGCGACCTCTCGCGCAATCGCCGGGTTGGCTTGTTGCTGGCCGAAGGCAAGGCGCTGACGGACATCGCCAGGGAACTTGGCCATGTCGCGGAGGGTGTGCCTGCTGCCCGCGAAATCGCTCGTCGCGCCACGGAGCTTGGCATCGAAATGCCGATCACCCGAGCGGTGGCCGCCGTACTCGATGGGCGCATCACGCCTCGCGTCGCCGTCGAACAATTGATGTCCCGCGATCCGACGCACGAGTGAATTTCTACGAGCCTCCTGCGTATCCCTGTTGCCGCCAGGCCTCGTAGACCATCACGGCCACCGCATTGGAGAGATTCAGGCTGCGGTTTCCCGGGATCAGCGGCAGTCGCAGGCGATGGTCCGGATCGATATCGGCCAGCACGTGTTCCGGCAGTCCGCGCGATTCGGAACCGAAGACGAAGGCATCGCCGGCCTTGAAGTCGGCGCTGGCGGGACGGCGCATTCCCTTGGTGGTCAGCGCAAACAGCCGGGCGTCGCCCAGTGCGGCGCGGCATGCTGCCCAGTTCGGGTGCACCGTGACGCAGGCCATCTCGGCATAGTCCAGCCCCGCGCGGCGCAACTGCGCATCGGACAGGTCGAAGCCGAGCGGTTCGACCAGATGCAGGCTGGCGCCGGTATTCGCGCAAAGGCGAATGACATTCCCGGTGTTGGGCGGAATCTCCGGGGCGATGAGAACGACTTGGAACACTTGCGGGCGCCTCCGAAAACGGCAGTTTCTGCAAAATCAGCTGATTAGCCTATAATTTTCGTGCAAAATCACAGCTGCAATGGCCCCAATTTTAAGGCCGCTTTGGAGATCGCCTGATGGCACGCCCGGAAAAAATCCGTCTTGGTGACATGCTGGTGCAGCAAAACCTCGTTACCAGCGAGCAACTCAAGCTCGCGCTCGACGAGCAAAAGCGCTCGGGCCGAAAGCTTGGCCGGGTTTTGGTGGAAAGCGGCTATGTCACCGAAGAGGGCATTTCGACTGGCCTGGCCCGTCAGCTCGGCGCCGATTTTGTCGACCTCAAGACCTTCAAGCTGCAGCCAGACCTGATCAAGCTCTTGCCGGAAGCGCAGGCGCGCAGGAACCGGGCGCTGGTGCTGAACGAGCGTGCCGGCATGCTGCTGGTCGGCATGGCCGACCCGACAGACCTCACCGCATTCGATGAAGTGGCACGCGTGCTCAAGCGCGAGATCGACCTTGCCGTGGTCACCGAGAGCCAGCTGCTCTCCTCGATCGATCGCGTCTACAGTCGTGCGGCGGAAATCAGCGGCCTGGCCAAGGAACTCACGGCCGACATGGGCGATATCTCGACCGAGTTCGGCAACATCCTCGGCCTCACCGCCGGCGCCGAAGATGCGCCGGTCGTCAAGCTGCTCAACTCGGTGTTCGAAGAGGCGCTGAAGATGCGCGCGTCGGACATCCATATCGAGCCGCAG
>JBIJCV010000294.1:0-3083 GCA_044344525.1 Gammaproteobacteria bacterium
GGTGTAGCCCTGGTCTCCGTTCTCCAGTACCTCGAACAGACTGGGTGCCCGGCTGGCGCGCTGGTACATGCCGCGTACCCGGATCGCATCGATGGGCGACCAGTTGAGGCCGGCCTTGTAGGCGGTTACGTCACCGATGCTTGAGTAGTCGGAGTAACGCACACCGAGCTCAGCGTCCAGAAAACCGATGCCGGGCGCGTCCTTGATCAGCGGGATACGCAACTCACCGAACAGTTCCTTCACGTCGAAGCTGCCGCTGATCGGCTGCTGGGCATTGAAGCCGAGGACGTCGCCACTCTGCTTGGCCTGGTCCGGCCGGTAGCTGGACTTGTCTTCGCGGTATTCGGCGCCGAGCGCAAATCCCATGTCGCCGGCCGGGAGTTCCATCAGCGTGCCGTTGATGGTGCCGTTCACTACCGTGCGGCGGAACACCGTGCTGTCGGCAAAGTTGAGCCGGACCCAGTCGGCTGCATCGGCGCTGATGGTGCCGGCGCCGAAGGGATTGACGGCCACACAGTCCGGGTTGAACTGCAGGTAATCGGCCGGGCAACCGGCGATGCCGGCTTCGAAGCGCGAGCGGGATACGTCGTTGCTGGTGTAGTTATCGTAGTCTGTGCGCCCGTAGGACATGTAAGTGTCGTACTGCCAGTCCCTGTAATTGATGTCGCCGCGCAGGCCTGCGGTGATCTGTCCGAGTTTCGAGTCGCTTTCCTGGGAGCGCGCGCCCAGTTCGACCATGCGCCGGCGGAACACCACCGGCCCGGTCGGGTCGGGGCGCGAGGCGAGCAGATCCAGCGCCGACTGTGTGAGAAACGGGCTGTCCATATCGACGCTGATGCTGGTGGCCGGTGTGGGTGCCAGCTGCACGTTGCTGCGGCTGTCTACATAAAGGAGTTCGGCATAGGCTTCGGCATGATCGTTGATCTCGAATCTGCCCAACCCACCGAGCTGAAAGCGCTTTTGCGGCGTCAGCAGGAAATTTTCCGGAGCAAAATTGTAGCGGTCGCCGAGTCCGTCGCTGGTTTCAGGCAGCAGGTTGACGAAGCCACGTATGCTTCCGTCCGGATTGAATGCGTAGTTGCTGGTGGTACCACCATCGCCATCATCGGTTTCCGGATAGGGATTGTTCGATACGCTGTCCAGCCTGCCGCCAATACCGATCGAAGATCCGCCCTGGGCATCGACCCGCGTATAGCTGCGATCCGCCTGCAGGATCGACTCCCGGTCGTAGTAGCTCGCATAGACGGTGGTGTTGCCACGGCCCTCGGCGAAGTTGCCGCCCAGCACCATGTCCACCTGGTATTCGTTGCCGTCGCCCTCGTCGGAGAAGCCATTCTGATAGCCGATATCCAGGCCTTCAAAATCCTCCTTGAGAATGAAGTTGACGACGCCAGCCAGCGCATCCGAGCCGTATACGGCGGACGCGCCGCCGGTCACGACTTCGACACGCTCTATCAGGCGTGTCGGTACATTGTTCAGATCGACCGTACCATCATTGACGGACGGATTGAGCCGGCGACCATTGATGAGCACCAGCGTCCTGGTTGAACCAAGACCGCGCAGATCGACAGTTGCGGTGCCGTCGCCTGGATTATTCGAAGTTGCCGAAAAGCCCGGCACGACCTGGGGCAGGGTATTCAGCAATTGCTCGATATTGGTCCTGCCGGTCGATTCGATAACATCAGAGCTCAGTGTCGATATGGGACTGGTGGCGACGAAATCGTCGAGACGGATGCGTGAGCCCGTGACGATGATTTCATCTTCGGCATGACTGACGCTGATCGTCAGGCTGACGGTAACGATGCCGAGCAACAGGCTATATCTGACGGCGAGTGCAATCGGGTGTCTCATGATTCCCCCTTCTGATTCAAGGTTATTGGCGTCGATGCAGGTTGAAAACGATCGTGCGTGCCACATCCCGTAACGATGTTAGCAGCGAGTCTTCGCACCGGGTTGTTAGACTGAGTGTAAGTCCTTGTCCTTGACGGGCGATCTGCGTGTGCAGATCAGCCCTCCCCACAATCGGGCACAGTGCCGTTTACCAGTCGGGGTGACAGGGCGGGTTCACCAACCGGGTTGACGATCACGACCTGGGATGAATCATCGGCGCCCAGCGCACAGAAGGTGAATTCGCCGGAGTGTTGTCCGCTGTCTGCAGCGACCACGCGGCCAGACGGTTCGTAGCTGAATGCGCGGTTGAATGTTTCAGAGCGGATGATGAAGCCCGGAACCGGCGGCACGATGCCCAGCACCAGTTCGTCTGCATCGATGTTCTGATTGCGGTTGGTATCGACGAAGCGGATCCAGCCGGTTTCCCAGGTGGCCTCGGCGCAGTTGCGGAGATCCCGACTCGGGCAGACGGCAACCGGCGCATTGCGCGTGATTGCATCGCTGCGTGCCATATGCATCGTCGCAACCAGTTGGTTAACGGCAGTAGCGCGGGCGTTGTCGCGGGCCATACTTTCGATACCGGGGATGGCCAGCGACAGGCTGATGCCCAATACGGCCAATGTGGTCAGGGTTTCCCCCAGCGTGAAGCCATGCTGGTCGGCGCGAGACTGCTGCATGACGGTCGCCCATCCCCGAGGCCAAAAATCTGTTGTGAGGATAGGAATTCACACGGTGTGTGACGTTGAAGCCCGTCACGTCCCGGTCAGGCAATTGTCAAATGGTGATCGCTGATTGTGTTGCGGATTCGCAACACCTGGGTGCCGGACTTCCCGTTTTTCCCATAGTTACGTTAAGATGGACTGCGTCCAGATGATGGATGCTGTGATTTTTTTCAAACACCGGATTTTGACGAGGTGATTACCATGCGAAGTGCCATACCTGTGCTCAGTTCAACGGCGTTGATGCTGGTGCTGGGGCTGCAGAGCGTCCAGGCGTCTGAAGACGTTGGCCGTGTCTATGTCAAGGCGCTCGGTACCTATATCGATGCCGATAGTGATCGTCTTGTCGATGATGATGTTGTAGGCGGAGCAATCGGCTTTGGCTACTCCCTCAGTGAGCATTTCAATCTTGAATTTGATATGCAGAAACTGAACATGGATGGCGATCCGAGCGGCAATCCTGACCAGGATCAG
>JBIJCV010000017.1:0-10983 GCA_044344525.1 Gammaproteobacteria bacterium
GATCTCGGCCGCCTCCAGTACGCGCAGCCGGTAGTCGGTGAGTCCGTCCACGTGCATGACTTCGGTGTGCTGCAGGATGAGGTCGATGGCGGGCAGGAACCGCTGTCGCTGAAGTCCGCCACGATACAGGTCCTGCGGAGCGGTGTTCGAGGTTGCGACCAGGGTCACGCCACGCTCGAACAGGGCTTCCAGCAGCCGCGCCAGCAGCATTGCATCGGCGATGTCGGCGACGAAGAATTCGTCGAAGCAGATGATGCGTGCTTCGCCGGCCAGTTCACCGGCCACCGTTGCCAACGGATCCTGCTGGTCACGCAGCGTCTTCAGCCGGCCGTGTACGCGGTTCATCAGGCGATGAAAGTGATAACGGACCTTGTCGTCGAAGGGCAGGGATTCGAACAGCAGATCCATCATGAAGGTCTTGCCGCGTCCGACGCCGCCCCACAGATAGGCGCCACGTACCGGTGCCGGCCTGGAGGTCTGCGGCAGCAGCCGGCTCAGCAGCGCTGGCAGCTGCCGTGGCGCCGGGCGTGCCGTCAGTTCCCGGTTGACCCGCTCCAGTATGCCGAGCGCACGCAACTGTGCCGGGTCACTGCTGAGCCGGTGATCTGTGCTGAGGGCGTGATATCTGTCGAGGAGGTTCATGCGATCTGGCGCGAGTGTAGAAGCCGCAACAGTTCCCGGCAAACCCGGATCGCGCCGGCATGGATTCATGGGCTAGACTCCGATCCGCATGACTGAACGGGAAAGCATGGATTTTGATGTCGTGATCGTCGGGGCCGGACCCTGCGGTCTGGCCGCTGCCTGTCGGCTGCTCCAGTTGGCCCGGGATGCGGGCACCGAGGTGTCAGTCGCGGTGATCGAAAAAGGCGCCGAGATCGGTGCACATATCCTCTCCGGCGCGGTACTTGAGACCACCGCCCTGGACGAGCTTTTCCCCGACTGGCGGGAGCGTGGCGCGCCGGTACAGACCGCGGTCACCGCGGATGAAGTCCACTGGCTGCGCAGCTCAGACGCAGACATGAAAGTGCCGGATTTATTTGTTCCGCGGCCGATGCACAACAAGGGCAACTACATCATCAGTCTGGGCCGGCTCTGCCAGTGGCTGGGTCAGCAGGCTGAAGAATTGGGTGCCAACCTGTTTCCAGGCTTTGCCGGTGCCGAGGTCCTGTACGAGGATGGCCGGGTGGTGGGTGTGCTGACCGGTGACCTGGGTCGTGGTGCCGACGGCCGCGAAAAAGCTTCGTTCCAGCCCGGCTATGAACTGCGCGGCCGATATACGCTCTTTGCCGAAGGTTGTCGGGGTCACCTAGGCAAGGAACTCATGGACACCTACCGCCTGCGGGCGGACTGCGACCCGCAGCACTACGGTATCGGCATCAAGGAGATCTGGAGCATCGATCCGGCCCGGCATCGTGAAGGGCTCGTGGTGCACACCTTCGGGTGGCCGCTCGACAGCAGTACCGAGGGCGGTGGCTTTGTCTATCACGCTGCCGACAACCAGGTTTATCTGGGCTTCATTCTCGCGCTCAATTACAAAAATCCGCACACCAATCCCTTCGAGGAGTTCCAGCGCTGGAAGCAGCACCCGCGCATCCGCGACTGTCTGGAAGGCGGGCAGCGGGTCAGTTATGGCGCGAGGGCGGTCAACAAGGGTGGCCTGCAGTCCCTGCCGAAGCTGGTATTTCCGGGTGGCCTGCTGACCGGTTGCGAGGCAGGGTTCCTGAACGGCGCGAAGATCAAGGGTACGCACACCGCGATCAAGACCGGCATGCTGGCAGCCGAGTCGGTGTTTGCAGCCCTCGGTCAGGGCGATGCGGCCCCTGCAGAACTCGCATCCTTCGAGATCGCAGTACGCGAATCCTGGGTATGGCGCGAGCTGCATGCAGCGCGAAATTTTGCTCCGGCACAGAAGAAATTCGGCCTGTTTCTCGGCAGCGCCTTTATCTGGCTGGATCAGAACGTGTTCCGCGGGCGCCTGCCCTTTACCCTGCGCAGCCGTCAGCCGGACCATGCCGGGCTCCAGCTTGCTGCCAGTGCGCCACAGATCAGTTATCCGAAGCCGGACGGCAAGCTCAGCTTCGATCGTCTGTCATCGGTATTCCTGTCGAGTACCAATCACGAAGAAGACCAGCCCTGTCATCTGCAGCTCAAGGATCCGGCTGTGCCGATCGGCCGCAATCTGCCGCTATACGCAGAACCTGCGCAGCGTTATTGCCCTGCGGGTGTTTATGAAGTGGTGGCCGGCGCAGATGGCCAGCACCGCCTGCAGATCAATGCGCAGAACTGTGTCCACTGCAAGACCTGCGATATCAAGGATCCCGCGCAGAATATCCGCTGGATGACACCGGAAGGTGGCGGCGGCCCCAACTATTCCGGGATGTAGCGCCTGCCGGCCGACGCGGCTTACAGCAGCTCGATCGCTGTCGCTATCGCCTCACCGCCGCCGATACAGGCCGTCGCGATACCGCGCTTTCCGCCCCGCGTTTTCAGCGCGTTGATCAGCGTCACAATGATTCGCGCACCGGTTGCGCCGATCGGATGGCCAAGCGCACAGGCCCCGCCATGCACGTTGACACGCTCGTGCGGTGCGCCCAGATCCCGCATGGCGGCCAGCGTTACACAGGCAAAAGCCTCGTTCATTTCGAACAGGTCGACATCGGCGACTTTCCAGTTGATGCCTGCCAGCAATTTTTTCATGGCAGGCCCGGGTGCCGTGGTGAACCATGCCGGTTCCTGCGCATGGCTGGCCTGTCCGACGATCCGTGCCAGAGGTTTCAGGCCACGGCGCTTCGCTTCAGATGCGCTCATCAGCAGCAGCGATGCGGCACCGTCGGAGATCGATGAGGAGGTGGCAGCGGTCACTGTACCGTCCTTGGCGAACGCCGGCCGCATGGTCGGGATGCGCTTCAGATCGCAGCGACCGGGTTCTTCGTCTGCAGTGACCAGACTCTCGCCGTTCCGGCTCTTGACGGTCACCGGGGCAATCTCTGCGGCGAAAATGCCGGCGCTCGCGGCGGCAAGCGCACGTTGCACCGATTCGATGGCGAACTCGTCCTGCTCGGCACGGGAGAAACCGTAGGTCTTCGACGTGGCCTCGCCGAAGATGCCCATCATCTGCCCGTCATACGGGTTTTGCAGGCCATCAAAAAACATGTGGTCGATCACTTCCTGGTGTCCCATCCGGTAACCGGAACGTGCCTTGGGCAGCAGGTAGGGCGCATTGCTCATCGATTCCATGCCGCCCGCAAGCACGATGGATGCGCTGCCCGCACGGATCATGTCGGCGCCGATGTGTACGGCCTTCATGCCCGAGCCGCAGACCTTGTTGATGGTCGTGGTCGGTACCGAGTCTGGCAGTCCGGCTGCAAGTACAGCCTGCCGTGCCGGCGCCTGACCAAGGCCGGCAGTCAGCACGCAACCGAGCAGGGCCTCACTGATATCTGTGGCCGGAATCCCGCAGTCGCTGAGACAGGCCTTTGTGGCGATGGCGGATAGTTCGGGGGCGGAAACCGGGCTCAAGGCGCCCTGAAAGGCGCCGATGGGCGTGCGGCGTGCCGCAACGATAACGATCGCATCCTGAGTCAAAACGTATCTCCACAGCGCTGGTCATAGCCGGATGGCGGCCGATTATGCGTTGCAAAACACTGAACGCCAATCGCGGTTTTCCGCAGGCAACCCGGCTGGGCAGCTTATGTCAGCATCTGCAGCATCAGATCGGGCTCGTTGAGGTCCTCAAGGATGCTCAGCCGCGCCCGTTCCCGCAGTGAATGCACCGGATTGTCGCCACTGGCATGCAGCGCCGGTTTGATAATGACCTCGATCCTGCCAGGCCGCGGCAGCCGCTGCATGGCAGGCAGCATGTCCCGGCTGCCGCGGATCACCACCGGCACCACCGGAAGATTGCCGCGCACCGCGGCGGCAAACGCCCCATTGTGAAAACGGCGCAGCCCCGGCTCAGCGAAGAAGGCGCCCTCGGGGAAAAAGGCCAGTGATTCCTGGCTGCGCGCCTTGTGCAGTATCCGGCGCGCATCAGCCGCACCTTTGTGCGTGTCCTTGCGCTCTACGAATTCAGAACCGATGCGACGTAACAGGAAGTGGGCAAAGGGCACGCGGGTCATTTCGCGCATGATCACGAAGCCAAAGCGTGGCGGCAATGCGGCACTGAGAATCGGACCATCGAGATAACTCGAATGATTGGCAATGACGATGCACGGATCATCGGGAACGTGATCCAGTCCACTGATCGTTAGCCGGGTGCCGGTGAGACTGAGGAGCGTTGCGGCTGCATGGCGTACCAGTTGTCTGCGCCCCGCCATGGCCGGGGTGACGGCCACAGCGGCCAGTGTCGGCAAGCCGACGGCGGCGAATATGCCGGTCGCATAGATGCCGAAGATGCCGTGCCCCAAGCCGCGAAACAGGTAGTGCATCCGCGTGTTTAGTTAAATCGTAAGTTTATGTAATTCATCATAATTTGTGAGTGCAGTCACGCCGATGCGGCAACCTTTTGCCCATACTCCGGTCCCATGAAAGAGGCCCTGATTATCCTGAAACTGACTCGCGGGACGCTGATCAGGTTTGCAGTTGTCGCCCAATTGCCCATAGCACGGGACTGAAGTGTAATGTCACCAGCGTCTGTCAACCACATCACGGGCAGCAGCTCGAAATCTGTTTCTTCTGAGGGCGTCATCGACAAATTTCTCGATGCCATCTGGATGGAGCGGGGTCTGTCGACCAATACGCTGGGTGCGTATCGGGCCGATCTGGCGGCCCTGCAGCGCTGGCTTGCCCAGCGTGACACCAGCCTGATCTACGCGAGCCGGGCTGACCTGCTGGCATTTATCGCCAGTCGGGCCAAGCAGGGTTCAAAGCCGCGTTCGACTGCCCGGCAGCTGTCCAGCTTTCGGCGCTTCTATCGCTTCCTGCTGCGCGAAGGCGCTATCCAGGAAGATCCAACCGTAAAAATCGATATGCCGAAGATCGGCCGGTCGCTGCCGCGTTCGCTGACCGAGTCCGAGGTGGATGCACTGCTTGGCGCGCCGGAAACCAGCGATCCGCTCGGTCACCGCGACCGGGCCATGCTCGAGGTTCTCTATGCCACCGGCCTGCGTGTTTCCGAACTGATCAATCTCCGCCAGAGCGAGGTCAATCTCAACCAGGGTGTATTGCGTATCCGCGGCAAGGGTGATCGTGAGCGCCTGATTCCCTTCGGCGAAGAATCACAGCGCTGGATTCGCGAGTTCATCAGCGGTCCGCGTCTGGAAATCCTGCTCGAGCGCCAGAGCGAATACCTGTTCCCGACCCGGCGTGGCGACCGCATGACCCGCCAGGCTTTCTGGCACATCATCAAGCGCTATGCGAAAAAGGCCGACATCGACGCCAAGCTTTCGCCGCATACCCTGCGTCACGCTTTCGCCACGCATCTGCTGAATCATGGCGCCGACCTGCGCGTCGTGCAGATGTTGCTGGGTCACAGCGATCTCTCCACGACGCAGATCTACACCCACGTTGCCCGTGAGCGCATGAAGGAACTGCACGCCCAGCATCACCCACGGGGCTGATTCCGGCGGCAGCATTGCTGCACTACATTGGCCGGATAGGTGCGCCCCGCGTGCTACGATTCGGCTCAATACTCACACGCTGCAGGGTGTCGTTTCATGTCTGTTTCCTTTCGCTCGCTGGCGCTGACCGGCATTACCGTGTTCGCTACGCTGGTTGCCGGCAATTCAAGCGCCGAGGTGCCGGTTCCGGCAGGTACTGCCGCTGAAGTGCGCAAGCTGATTGCCGCCCGCTTTCCGGAGGTCCGGCCGGAGCAGATTGCTGCCTCGCCAGTGGCCGGGCTCTACGAGGTACGGATCGGTTCGAAAATTGCCTATGTCTCTGCCGATGGCCGATACATGGTGCAGGGCGAAATCTTTGACCTGGATTCAGAACGGAACCTGACCGAGGGGCGTCTGGACGGGGTGCGCAAGGAAGTGCTGGCGGGTGTCAGTGAGTCCGGCATGGTGATCTTTGCCCCGGCGAAGTATCAGGATACCGTCACGGTATTCACCGATGTCGACTGTGGCTATTGCCGCAAACTGCACCGTCAGATGGCCGAGTACAACGCGCGCGGCATACGCGTGCGCTACATGTATTTCCCGCGCAGCGGGCCAGGTTCCGAGAGCTGGCTGAAGTCGGAGCAGGTGGCCTGTGCGAAAGACCCGCGCAGCGCGCTGACCAGATCCAAGCTGGGCGAAGTCCTCAAGGACAAGGCCTGCAAGCCCAATCCGGTTGCAGAGCACTACAACATCGGTCGGGAGTTTGGCCTGCAGGGCACGCCGGCCATCGTGCTGCAGTCAGGGGAGCTGATCGGTGGCTATCTGGAGCCCGACGAACTGGCGAAATACCTCGCCGAATCCAAGGTGCCGAAAGTCGCCAGGCAGTGAGTCCGGCCGCAGGGTAGCTGACCCGCCGCCAGAATCAGCGCTGCAAGAGCTTCAGTTTGTCCGGCGTCTTGAGCCAGGCGTCTGCGTCTGCGGGCGGGGTACCTGCCTCGGTGATTACCGGCCAGCCTTTGGCAAGTTCGGTATTCAGCTTGATGAAGTCCTTCTGCGCCGCCGGAACCTCGTCTTCGGAGAAGATCGCTTCAGCCGGGCACTCCGGCTCACAGAGCGTGCAATCGATACACTCATCGGGATCGATGACGAGCATGTTCGGACCTTCATGGAAGCAGTCGACCGGGCAAACCTCGACGCAGTCCATGTATTTGCACTTGATGCAGTTTTCAGTGACGACGAAAGTCATGGTGTCTGGGCTCCTTCAAGGGCCGCTACTTTAGAGATTTTGGGCGCAGATAACTAGCTGCGGATGGTCCGTCCTGCGGTGGCCAGGTGTACCTGCTGGTTTCCGGTCCGGCGATTTTCCAGATACTGCTCCAGGGCGATCCGGATGCTGGGGAAGGCCAGTTCGCTCCAGGGGATGTCCTCGGCGCGGAACAGGCGTGTTTCAAGCGTTTCCGTGCCCGCGCCGAACTCTGGCCGGGGCAGGGTTCCGGCGAAGAAAACGTGTACCTGTCCAGCATGAATCACGTCCACGGCGGCAAACAGGGGGCCGATTTCCACCTGCGCCAGGGCTTCTTCCCAGGTCTCACGCAAGGCGGCTTCAGCCAGCGACTCACCGATTTCCATGAAACCGGCCGGTACGGTCCAGAATCCCCGGCGTGGCTCGATGGCCCGCCGGCACAGCAGGATCTGCCCCTCATGTTCGGGTACGCAGCCCGCCACGATCTTCGGATTTTCGTAATGTACCGTACCGCAACTGGTGCAAACGGCGCGCAGCCGGTTGTCGCCCGCCGGAATGGTACGGGTCACAGACTGGCCACAGGTGCTGCAGTACTGCATGGCTTCAATTGCTGCCGGGTTGTTGAGTCAATGACGCGCCATTGTACGGGCCGGCCAGCGCTTTGCTGTATTCCCGCTGCGTATAGCGCAGCAGGGTCAGACCGGGCACACCGATGAGCAACGGGAGCAGCGCGCAGGCGAAGGCGAGGTTGCGGCCGGCAAACAGGCTGTCATTGAAGAAACCCACCGCCAGGGGGCCGACGACCAGACCCGTCAGCATGATGATCATGTAGAACAGGGCCGATACCTGGCCGCGCATCTCGCCCGGCGTGATATTGAGCAGTGCGACCGGCGCTGCGGCGGACACCGCTGACAGGCCGACCAGGTTGAACAGCCAGATCACGAAGGCCAGTTCTCCGGACGGCATCAGTGGTGCAAGGATGCCGGTGGGAACCAGCAGCAGCGTACCGGCCATGATGATCAGTAGCGGACCGTCGCTGCGTCCGCGTGCGCACAGTCGGTCTGACAGCCAGCCGGTGAGGTTGACCGTCAATGGACCGACGATGATCAGTGCCAGTCCGCTCCACGTTGCAAAGCGCGTGATGTCCCAGCCCCACTCGCGCTGCCAGAGCGCGGCATACCAGTTCTGGCTGTAGGCCACGATGGTCATCACCGAAACCACGGCCGTGAGGCTCACATAGCGTGGCCAGCGTGCGCCCAGATAGCGCAGGGTCTGGCGCATCGTGGTGCTGTGCTGTGCCGAGACTTCACGGGCCGGCTCGCGCATCAGAAGCAGCAGCACGGCCACGATGAGTCCGGGTGTACCGACGGCGATGAACGTGAACTGCCAGGGCGCGAGCACGCCAAATCCCGGCAGCAGGATTTCGCTTTGTGCGTTGGCCCAGCCGAATACAGCCGCGCCGCCGAGGGCTGCGAGCCCGGCGCCGAACGACTGCGCCGCAACGTACAGGGCGATGGGCCGGCCACGCTGTGCGGGCGGAAAGCTGTCGGAAATCATCGACATCGCGCAGGGGGCAAGGGTGGCATCGCCGATACCGACGCCGACGCGGGCCAGCAACAGTCGAGAAAAACTGCCGGCGAGTCCGGATGCCGCAGTCGCCAGTGACCACAGCGTCACGCCCATCGCGACCAGCGTGGTGCGACGGAATCGATCGGCAAGCCAGCCCATGGGCAGACCCAGGGTGGCATACAGCACCGCGAAGGCCGGCCCGAGCAGCAGGCCCATCTGCGTGTCACTGAGGCTCAGATCGCGTTTCAGCGGTTCGACCAGTAATGCCGGGATGTACTTGTCGACGAAGGAGAAGATGTAGGCGATGGTCAGCAGCGTGACCAGGTACCAGGCGCGCACCGGCTGGGGCCAGACATGCACCGGGGCCGACGGGTCGGGCAGGGTTGCAGCCCGCGCTGCAACCGGGGCGCCGATCAGGCCTGCGTCTTCAGCCACTGTTCAAAATCCGCAGGCACGGTGTCCTCAAGCAGGGTCTGGACGGTTTTCAGCAGTGCCTGCTGTTCCGCGGGCCCCAGTGTTTTCGAGTTCTGCGCCAGCCTGCGCACCATGGTCAGTGGCGCCTGGGGCGCCTCGGCATAGGCAAGCAGTTTCCATTCCCCAGCGCACCGGCGGAAAACGGCGACAACCCGATCGAAGCTCGACAGTGGCTTCATGCCGGTGACTGCCAGATCAAAGCGCAGTTTGTAGGTTGCCAGCGCAAGGTCCGGTGTGAGGTGGCGGGCCCGGACCTCGCTGTACTCGTTGCGGATGCCTGCAAGTGACCCGGGGCGGTCGAAGTAGGCTTTGATCGTCTGCCAGCCATGCATTGGCGGATCGACTTCCTCGGCCATGTAGAAAACATCCGGGTCGCCGGTGTCCCACATCTCCAGCAGTTCCGCATAGGCCTGCCGGTTGTAGAGCGCGGCATAGCGATCCAGAAACCTGCCCAGTTCCTGGTCGAGTACCGTTTGCGGCCTTGCTGTCACGGCAGGTCGGTACGGCCCATCAGATAGCGGTCGACTTCGCGCGCGGCGCCGCGTCCTTCATTGATGGCCCAGACGATCAGGCTCTGTCCGCGCCGGCAATCGCCGGCGGCATACACGCCCTTCACGCTGGTGGCGTACTTGCCGTATTCGGCCTGTACGTTGCTGCGCGAGTCGCATTGCAGACCGAGTTCCTCCAGCAGGGAACGCTCCGGGCCGGTGAAACCCATCGCCAGCAGCACCAGTTGTGCCGGATGGGTCTTTTCACTGCCCGGCCGTTCCTGCGGGACCAGTTTGCCATCTGCGGTTTCCCAGCTGATCTGGACCGTCACGCAGGATTCCAGCTGCCCCTTGGCGTCAGCGACGAACTTCTTGACCGTGGTCAGATAAGTGCGTGGATCCTGGCCGAACTTTGCGATGGCCTCTTCCTGCGCGTAATCGATGCGATGAATCTTTGGCCACTCCGGCCACGGATTGGCTTCGGCGCGTTCAGCCGGTGACTTCGGCAGGATCTCGATCTGCAGCAGCGACCGGCAGCCCTGACGGATTGCGGTACCGATGCAGTCAGTGCCGGTATCGCCACCACCGATGACGATGACGTCCTTGTCCTTTGCGTGCAGCGGACTCGTATCCGGCTTGTCGTCCAGCAGGGCTTTCGTGCTCGCGCTGAGGTATTCCATTGCGAAGTGCACGCCACCCAGGCGGCGGCCTTCGACCGGCAGATCGCGCGGCTGTGTCGCGCCGGTGCAGATCAGCGTTGCATCGAAGTCCTTGAGCAGCATCTGTGCCTCGACGTTCTCACCGACCGTCGCATTGCAGATGAACTTGATGCCTTCTTCCTCAAGCAACTTGATGCGGCGCTCGACGACAGCGCGTTTGTCGAGTTTCATGTTGGGGATGCCATACATGAGCAGGCCGCCCGGGCGGTCGTCACGCTCGAGTACCGTGACCAGGTGACCGGCACGGTTCAGCTGGGCGGCAGCTGCGAGACCGGCGGGACCCGAGCCCACCACGACCACTTTCTTGCCGGTACGCGTTTTGGGCGGTTCGGCAACCACCCAGCCTTCCTCGAAGCCGCGCTCGATGATCGCTGCCTCGATGTTCTTGATGGTCACCGCCGGGCTGGAAATGCCGAGTACGCAGGAGCCTTCGCAGGGGGCTGGACAGACGCGGCCGGTAAAATCCGGGAAGTTGTTGGTCTTGTGCAGCCGGACCAGTGCTTCCTGCCAGAGGCCGCGGTAGACCAGGTCGTTCCACTCGGGAATCAGGTTGTTGACCGGACAGCCGACTGTCGAGCCCTCAATGATCGTGCCGTTATGGCAGAAGGGCACACCACAGTCCATGCAGCGCGCGCCCTGCTGGCGCAGCCGCTTCTCGTCCATATGATGATGAAACTCGTTCCAGTCGCGCACCCGTTCGCGAGGGGTCCGGTCGACCGGCAGTTCGCGGACGAACTCGATGAATCCTGTTGGCTTGCCCATGTCAGTTGCCACCCACGCGGGACAGATCCCGTGCGTTTTCCTCAAACGCCACCATGATTGCCTCATCACCGGTCAGGCCCTGATCGTGGGCACGCAGGATGCAGGCGAGCATGCGCTTGTAGTCCTTCGGAATGACCTTGACGAAGCGTTTGACGTTCGCCTCCCAGTCATCGAGCACCTGGCGCGCGCGT
>JBIJCV010000297.1:0-3060 GCA_044344525.1 Gammaproteobacteria bacterium
TAGCGCCTTTGAGTCCCGGTCACGACGCACACGTTCTGGATACCACCGGTATGCCCATACGTGAGGTGGTTGATCTGATGTCGCGTTTGGTCAGCGAAAGTTTCCCCGCCGCTTCATTGCAACGGGGTTGAGTGCCTAAGGGTCCGGTCGGCAGAGATGCAGGCCGGTTTGTCAGCCGTAACCGTCACTCATTTCGAATTGTGAGTGTGCGTTTTTTGTAAACAATGGGTCCGCCTTGGGGCGGGTGTGTAACAAATGATTGAAAATTTCGCCGAACTGTTCGAGCAAAGTCTCGCCAACCAGCGCATCAAGCCAGGCACGATCCTCACGGGCCGAGTTGTGGAAGTCTCTTCCGAGGCCGTCGTTGTCAGTGCTGGTCTCAAGTCCGAAGCGGTTATCCCCGCCAGCCAGTTCAAGAATGAACGCGGCGAACTCGAAGTAAAAGTTGGCGACGATGTCGAGGTTGCACTCGATTATCTCGAAGACGGTTTTGGTGAAACCAAGCTGTCACGTGAACGTGCGAAGCGCGTGCGGACCTGGGAAGCTCTTGAGGACGCATTCGAGAACAGCAAGATCGTCAAGGGCATCATCAACGGACGTGTAAAGGGCGGGTTTACCGTCGATATCGAATTTGTCCGGGCATTTTTGCCGGGCTCGCTGGTCGATGTACGACCGGTTCGCGATCCGTCCTATCTCGAGGGCAAGGAACTCGAATTCAAGGTCATCAAGCTCGACCGCCGTCGCAATAACGTGGTCGTGTCCAGGCGGGCTGTGGTCGAGGCGGAATACAGCGCCGAGCGCGAAGCACTGCTGGTCAACCTGCAGGAAGGCTCGATCGTCAAGGGTGCGGTCAAGAACCTCACTGATTACGGCGCATTCGTTGACCTTGGTGGCATCGACGGTCTGCTGCACATCACTGACATGGCCTGGAAGCGGGTCAAGCATCCGTCAGAAGTGGTTACGGTGGGCGACGAGATCGAAGTCAAGATTCTGCGCTTTGATCGCGAAAAGAATCGCGTTTCGCTCGGCATGAAGCAGCTGGGCTCGGATCCGTGGAAGGCAATCGCACGGCGTTATCCGCCCAATACCCGCCTGTTCGGCAAGGTCACCAACATAGCGGACTACGGCTGCTTCGTGGAGATCGAGGAAGGCGTCGAAGGCCTGGTGCACGTCTCCGAGATGGACTGGACGAACAAAAACGTCAGCCCGGCCAAGGTTGTGCAGATCGGCGACGAAGTCGAAGTGATGGTGCTGGATATCGACGAGGAGCGCCGCCGCATTTCCCTGGGTATCAAGCAGTGCAAGGTCAACCCGTGGTCTGACTTTGCAGTCGGCTTCAACAAGGGCGACAAGGTGTCGGGCAAGATCAAGTCGATTACCGACTTCGGCATCTTTATCGGCCTGCCGGGTGGCATCGATGGTCTCGTTCACCTCTCCGATATCTCCTGGGATATTCCGGGCGAGGAGGCGGTACGCAAGTACAAGAAGGGTGAAGACGTGGATACCGTGGTGCTGGCGATTGACCCGGAGCGCGAGCGTATCTCGCTTGGCGTCAAGCAGCTGGATCTGGATCCGTTCTCCAAATTCCTGGCGGATTTCCCCAAGGGCACCATCATGAAAGGTGTTGTCTCCGAGGTGGATGCCCGCGGTGCTGTTGTGGATCTCGAAGGTGGAATCAAGGGCCAGTTGCGAGCCAGTGAACTGTCGCGGGATCGGGTTGAAGATGCGCGTACGGTTCTCAAGGTCGGCGATGAAGTTGAGGCAAAGTTCACCGGTCTGGATCGCAAGAGCCGCATCGTGTCCCTGTCCATCAAGGCCAAGGATGCTCACGAAGAGCAGCAGGCGATGGACAGCTACCGGTCCGAGAGCGGCAGCAGCACCGGAACCACGCTTGGTGAATTGCTGAAAGAGCAGATTTCGAACTCTGGCGATTCCTGAGCCGGTTATGCGTAAGGGGACGCAGCGATGACCAAGTCAGAGATGATCGAAGTTCTGGCCAGAAAACAGAAGCATCTGCCGGCCAAGGATGTTGAGTTGGCGGTCAAGCATCTGCTTGATCTGATGAGCGATTCGCTGGCCGGTGGCCAGCGAATCGAAATCAGGGGCTTCGGCAGTCTTTCACTGCATTTCCGCCCGCCACGCATGGGGCGTAACCCCAAGACGGGGGATGCTGTTGCGCTGGCCGGCAAGCACGTGCCCCACTTCAAGCCAGGCAAGGATCTGCGCGACCGGGTCAATGAGAACCGGCACCTGCCCATCAAGGACTGATCCGGATCGGATCTGACGCTGGGATCTGCCGTCAGCATGGTCTGTGCGCCCTGACGGACGGCTGTTTCGATTTGCTGGAGGCCGTCGATGCTCCGCAGTTTGCTTTACTGGGTTCTGCTGCTCGTGTTTGTGACCCTGGCTGCAGTATTCGGCGCCATGAACCCCGGGCGCATCAGTCTTGATTTCGCCTTTCAGGCGATTGAAGTCGAAAAATCCGTTGCATTGATGGTGACTCTGGCAGTTGGCTGGATCTTCGGTCTCTTCTGTGCAGGTGTCGGCGTCCTGCGTCTGCTGAGCCAGCGGCGCGCGCTGCAGAGGTCGCTGCGTCTTGCAGAACAGGAAGTTCAGGCCTTGCGCAGCCTGCCGGTCAAGGATGCCGACTGAGTCCACATTCCTGTTTGCCGGACTGTTGTTCCTGGCCGCTGCGCTTGGATACGTCTTTGCCCGGTATGGCGATTTTGATGAGGATGAAGATGAGCTGCGGGAAGCTGCTCGTGCCAACTTCGTCAAGGGTTTCCGTCACCTGCTGAATGAGGAGCCTGACCAGGCGGTCGAGGTCTTTACCAGCAGCGGCGATATCAACGAGGAAGCCCTGGATACCCAGATCGCCGTCGGCGGCCTGTTTCGCCGGCGCGGCGAAGTCGAGCGTGCCATCCGCATGCATCAGAGCCTTCTCGATCGTCCCGGGATCGGCAGGCCACAGCGTGACAAGGCGCGTTTTGCACTGGCCGAGGACTTCTTCAGTGCGGGCCTGTTCGATCGTGCCGAAGACCTGTACCTCCAGCTTCGGGA
>JBIJCV010000296.1:0-3060 GCA_044344525.1 Gammaproteobacteria bacterium
TCAGCAACCGCGTCAATCAGGAAGTCCGCGCACTGACCGTGGTCGCCATCATCTTCATGCCGGCAACACTGATCTCGGGCATCTTCGGCATGAACTTCAAGACCATGCCGCTGCTCGACCTGCCGACAGGCTTCATCATCGCGATCGGCATGATGGCGACGGTGGCCGCCACGCTGAGCCTTGTCTTCTGGCGGCGGCGCTGGCTTGAGTAAGTTATGGCGCTACCGGTTTTCCGGTGGTGCTGAAGACACGCCTGGCCGCCTCAACCAGTACAAACACCTCTTGCGTAGAGAGGCTGGGGAATTGCTCGTGCAAGGCACGATAGGCCAGGTGTTCATGGGTCTTGCCGCCCCAGCTGTTGGCCGGATCGAAAAACGGCTGCAACACGTCGTAGGCTTCGACAAAGATTGTTCGCAACTGCGGATTGGCACGGCGTTCAGTACCGGAGACGGGATCAGTCATGAATTTGAGTCCTGAGTATTCGCCCCGTCGATTCTATACGGCAGCGTTCGTGCGTTGTCGCAAAAGCCGGCGCTGCACCTTGCCGGTAGTGGTCATCGGGAGGGCATCGATGAACTCGATGATCTTGGGGTACTCGTAAGGCGCCAGAAACTGGCGCACATGCTGCTGCAGAGAAGCTTCCAGCTCCGGCGACGGCTGCTGGCCGGCCTGCAGCACGATGAAGGCCTTGACCACGGTACCACGCACCGCGTCCGGCTCGCCGATCACGGCGGCATTGGCCACCGCCGGATGCTTGACCAGACAGTTCTCGATCTCGCCCGGGCCGATGCGATAGCCGGCGCTCTTGAACATGTCGTCGCTGCGTCCCTGATACCAGAGCACGCCGTCCTCATCCATCTTGGCCAGATCACCGGTGCGGCCCCAGGCTTGGGGATCATCCACGCCGCCACCGATGAATTTTTCCGCAGTGGCTTCCGGGTTCTTCCAGTAGCCGAGCATGAACACCGGATCCATCTCGCCGTTGCAGCTGCGCTGCACGCAGACCTCGCCCAGTTCGCCGGGCGCCACGGGGTTGCCCGCATCGTCGAGTACCGCCAGCTGGTGCCCCGGATAGCCGCGGCCCATGGCGCCGGGCTTGGGCGGCGTCACCGCGGCGCAGTTGCCGACGATGTAGTTGATCTCGGTCTGGCCATACATCTCGTTCACCGTCACCCCGAGCGCCTCCTGCGCCCAGCCGCAGACGGCCTCACCGACGGTCTCGCCGGCACTCATGATGCTGCGCAGGGCGAGGTCGTACTTCTCCTTCGGCCGTGGCACGGCCTTCATCATCATCTTGAGTGCCGTGGGGAAGAGGAAGGCATTGCGTATGCCGTACTTTTCCAGCAGCCAGAAGGCCTTCTCCGGATCGAAGCGACCGCGATAGCCGAGCAGCGGCTGGCCGAAGTTCCACGTCGGCAACAAGGCATCGAACAAGCCGCCGGTCCAGGCCCAGTCGGCCGGCGACCAGAACATGTCGCCGCGTTGCGGATAGAAATCGTGCGAGCAGATGAAACCCGGCAGGTTGCCAAGCAGGCTGCGCTGCGCGATCAAGGCACCCTTGGGATTGCCGGTGGTGCCGCTGGTGTAGATGATCATCGCCGGATCGTCGGCCGCGGTATCGCGCGGCGTGTAGCGCGACGAAGCCAGCGGCAACAACGTGCTCCACTCGCGAACCCAGGATTCGCGCGCGCCGCCGACACCGATCACATGTTTCAGTTGCGGCAGCTTCTCGCGCACGACGGCGAGTTTTTCCAGGCCACCGTCGTCGATGATGGCGACCCGTACGCCCGCATTGGACAGGCGATATTCCAGCGCATCGGCGCCGAACAGGTGCGAGACCGGCACCGCAATCGCACCCATCTGGTAGCAGGCCATGTGCGCAATGCCGGTTTCCGGCCGCTGCGGCAGCATGATGGCGACGCGATCGCCGGCCATGACACCCATCGCGCCGAGTACGTTGGACAAGCGATTCGCCGCCTGCTGCACGTCCCAGAAGGTCCAGGCTTCCGTGTGCCCGGTTTCGTCCTCGTAGTACAGGGCAAAGCGCGAACGATCGTCCGCCCAGCGGCCGCAACAGGCCTTGGCAATGTTGTAGCGCGCCGGCACTTGCCAGCGAAACGAGGCTCGCAGGGCCTGCCAGTCGCGTGCCGTTGCATCCAGTCCGATCTCGCTCACGTCATTCCCCTGTTCGTCCGATGCCACGCGCATCGTGATGCAGCATGCTCAGCCGACTGTCTCATGGAAGCGATTCGACACATCCTCGAAATAGTCTTCCAGATCATGCGCTGTCAGGCCGATCTCCTCCAGCACACGGCCGCCGATCCTGCTCCAGACCGGATTCGACTGATCGTTGATGCGGTGATAGGAATGAATTGCCAGCTGTACGATGGCGACCAGTGAAATCGCTGCGCCCGACTCCTCGGTAGGCATTTCGTGATGATAGCGAATCGCCGCGCAGACAAAATCCGGCAGGCCCCAGTGACGTGCCACCAGATAGCCGATGCTGCAGTGATCGACATTGAACCGCGCATCCTCGTCCGCAAGGGCGGGCCAGCAACAGACGTCGTCGAGATGCATCTTCTTGCAGTAATCGGGGAAGCGCATCATCAGCACCGGCACCCCGCACTCGTGAAAGATGCCGGCCATGTAGGCCTGCTCGGGGAATACGTTGCAGACCGATACCTGGTCATCGGCAATGATCGCAGCGAGCTGCGCCACTTCGCCGGAGCGCGTCCAGAACCGCTCGAAGGCCTTGCGCGAGCCCTGGCCGATGGCAGTTGACAGTGCGATCGCCTGCACCAGACTGTAAGTCTGCTTGATGCCGATCACCTGCAATACCTGATCCAGTTTGTCGAATTTTCGTCCGCGCGCGAATACCGGCGACCGCGCCGCCTTGAACAGCATGGCGACCAGCCCGGGATCCTGGCTGATGATGCGACTGATGGAACGCACGTTGTAGTCGCCCGTCGCAATCTTGTCGCGCAACTCGATCACGACTCCGGGTTGCGGCGGAATACGGACTCCGCTGGCGGCAAGGCGGTCAAGCGCCTGTTGCTCGTC
>JBIJCV010000298.1:0-3059 GCA_044344525.1 Gammaproteobacteria bacterium
TGATTGCGGCCAGTGCGGCGCCGAGTTGCTGCCTGGTTTCCGGGCGAATGACGACTGCCGCAACTGCGTCATCCCAGAAGGCATCCTGCGAGAGGTAAGCCCGCTCCTCAGGATCGGTGACAATGCGTGTGGCTCCGACCATGGCGGCGAGTGTCTGCCGGAGCTGTCCGGCACCCGAGTCGTTCATGAATACTGTTTCCTGCTGGCGGAATTCTGTTGTCTATACTAGGCAGCGACCATTCCAGACCCATTGATGCACATCAATCCCGCCGGGTTCCAGGGCCTCTGCACACGATGATTGCCGGTTCATACGCCAGCCTGCCCTGCAGTCGTTGCGTGGCGCGAGGGAGCAGCCTGTGCGCGATTCTTGCCGACGAAGACATGCATCGTCTGTACGGTCTCGCAACCGACATGCAATTCGAGGCGGGTGGGCTGCTGCTGCGCCAGGAGGGCCCGGCCGACCACGTGTTCAGCCTCCGCTCCGGACATGCGAACGTCTTCAGGCTTACTGCGGACGGCAAGCGGCAGATCCTTGCCTTCCTGTTTCCCGGTGACTTCGTCGGCTTTACTTCCGAGGACAACTATCACTACGGAGTTGCCGCCATATCGGCCGTCGAGACTTGCCGCTTCGATCGAACGGCGCTGGAAGCGCTGATCGAAGCGTTCCCGCAGATGGATCGCAAGCTGCGTTTCACCCTTACCCGCGCCATGGACGCATCCTTCGAGTTGCTGTTCACGCTGGGGCGCAAGGACGCGCTGCAGAAGGTCGCCTCATTTCTCTGGTATGTCAGCTACCGGCAGCGCAAGCTGGGCCGGCCGGACAACCCGGTGCATCTGCCGATGCGGCGCGCCGACATTGCCGATTTCATGGGCCTCACTGTCGAGACGGTCAGCCGGGCGATGACCTTGCTGAAGCAGATGAATGCGATTCGTCTGCACGGTCACTACGACGTGGAGATCGCCGACATGAACCGCCTGCGATCAATCGCCGTCGTTGTCGCCGAACCAGCACCCTGGTTGCATGAGGATCCGGATTACTACCCGCACAAGGAATGACCGCACCGGCCGGTCACCGGCCGGGCAGGTCCTCCGGATCGGGCGCCACGCGACAGATCTTCACGCCGGTATTGCCGCCGGTGAACAGGCTGGCCAGCGCTGCCGGCATGCTCTCCAGCCCTGGCGACTCATCTTCGGTGGCCTTCAGCAAACCTTGCCGGTACCAGCCCAGCAGGTCGCGTTCTGCCTCGGCATAACGGTCCCAGTAGTCAAAGAGCACATAGCCTTCCATGCGCGCCCGCTTGTAGACGATGCGCTGATAGTTGATCGGCCCGTGGTGTGTTCCTGGCGCGTAGTCAGTGGAAATGAAACCGCAAATGACGATCCGCGCGTGCATGGCCAGTTGCCCGAGTGCCGCGTTGAGGGTGTCGCCGCCGACATTGTCGAAAAACACATCGATGCCGTCGGGGAAAAGCTCGGCCAGGCGTTCCGCGACATTTTCGGTCTTGTAGTTGATCACGGCGTCGTAGCCCAGTTCTTCGCGCAGCCAGCGGCACTTGGCATCGGAACCAGCGGTTCCGACCACGAGCCCCGCTCCACGGATCCGGGCGATCTGGCCCGCGACGGAACCGATGCCGCCGGCGGCTCCCGAGACCAGTACCTTGTCACCCGCTTTCAGCTTGCCTATGTCGAGCAGCCCGAAGTATGCGGTTGCACCGGCCTGCCCAAGTACGCCGAGCTGGGTCGACAGCGGTCGCAACGGGTTCGTGACCTTCCTGGTGCTGAACACGAACTCCTTGCCGCGCGGATGCTGGATCGAATAGTCCTGCCAGCCGAGCGAGCCGATGAACATCTCCCCGACACGATAGTCCGGATGCCGTGAAGCGACGATCTGTCCCACGCCGCGTCCACGCATCACGGCGCCGATTGGCAGATTCTCCAGAAAGTCGTTGTGATTTTTTTCCAGGTAGCCGCGCTGGGCGGGAACGGGGGCCAGGCAGATCGTGCGGACAAGGAACTGGCCGTCCTCCGGTTCGTGCACGGTTTCGGTGGTCCAGGTGAAATGCTCCGGACCGATCACTTCCTCGCGCCGTGGAAAGCGCGCGACTCGCCATTGCCTGTTGATGCCAGTTTCCATGTGTCACTCAAGCCTGTCAGCCGTGGGGCAGCTTGCCGGGCGGACAATGCTAGACGGGCTGCCTGCCCTCACCATTGATGTGAATCAATGCCCGGGCCGACCATGAGCCCTGACAGTACGGGATCACTCGGGCAAGATGAGTCCATGCCAGCAATGATTCAACGCCGGTTTGTGACGGTCACTGGCCGCTGGGGTCAGCGCCAGGTGCACTACCGGACCGGCGGGACAGGGCCGCTGTTGCTGATGCTGCACCAGTCGCCGCAGTCCTCCCGCGAACTGCTGCCGCTGATGCAGCTCTGGTCGGGCCAGTTCACGGTGTTGGCACCGGATTCACCGGGCTATGGCCTGTCGGATCCGCTTGGCGTCGATGAGGCAACGCTCGGTGACTTTGCCGATGCGACCATCGAGTTCCTGGCGGCGCTTGGAGTCACGCGCTTTTCCGTCTACGGCTTTCACACGGGCGGCATGATCGGCATTGCGCTCGCGGAGCGGTACCCGGATCGCGTACTCGCGCTGGCCTGCAATGGCGTTGCTGTCCCGACGGCAGCGGAGCTGTCTGAAATCCTGGCGCAATACCTGCCGCGCCTTGAGCCGCGCTGGGATGGCTCGCATCTGGCATGGCTGTGGGGACGCCTGCGCGAGCAAACGATTTTTTTCCCCTGGCACAAGCGCAGCGCCGCATCGCGCATGAATTTCCCGATGCCGCCACCGGAGCGTCTGCAGGCAGGCGTGCTGGAGTTCCTGCGCGCAGCTGATCACTACCATGTGGCCTACCGGGCTGCCTTCGTCTATCCGGTTGTCAGGGTGGTACAGACGCTGCAGGTTCCTGTCCTGCTCACCGCCGCAGCCCGGGACCCGCTGCATCCGCATCTGGCACGCATCAAAGAGCCCGCCCGGTCAGTCGTCATCATGCCGGCAGCCACAC
>JBIJCV010000018.1:0-10910 GCA_044344525.1 Gammaproteobacteria bacterium
GCAGCTGATCGCGCAGTCGCACCACCGTCTGATTGAGCTCTTCGAGATTGAACTGGATCTGCGCGTGTTGCTGGGTCAGACGCGCATTCGCAATGCTGATCTCGCCGGCACCGTTGAGCAGCTGCTCGAGCAGCCCGGAATCGACGCGCGCGAAATCCCTGGGCTCGGCGCTGCGCGGCGTCTGCACCGGCAGCCTTGGCAACGGCAGCTCGGGCATCGTCTGGCGTACCGGCGGCGCTTCAAGCTCCCGGGCCAGCTCACCCAGTCGTTCCAGCGCGGGAGGCGGTACGACAGGTCCGGCAAAGATCGCAGCTTGATCTTCGTCGGCTTGATCTTCGACTGCCTCGACCGCATCATCTGCAGGCAATTCTTCCTCGGCCGGCGGCAGCTCGATGTGCAGCCCGGTACCGGTTTCGGCAGCCAGCACCTCATCAAGATCAGCTTCCAGGTCGAAATCGAGCGGCTCACCGGGGTATTCAATCGACTGCGCCGGCAGCTCAGCCTCCGGCAGCATGATGATCGGCTCCTCAGCCAGCGCAGCGGCTGACTCGTCGGCGAACTCGCCACGCAGCGCCGCCGCCAGGCGCGCCATGAGCAGTGCCGATGGTGCCATGACAGTGCCAGCCGGAATTGCATCGCGCAGCGCATGCAGTTCATCGAATGCAGTCCTGGCCAGTGCAAAGGTGGCAGCGTTGGTTGGCAGCAAGCCATCGCTGACGCGGGTCAGCAAGGTTTCGAGTTCGTGACTGAGATCGCCCATGGCGAACAACCCGGCCATGCGCGCGCCACCCTTCAGGGTGTGCAGACCGCGCTGCAGGTCTGCCAGTGCGTGTTCCTGCTCAGCACCGCTGGAGAGCCGCGCCAGCGCCTGATCGCAGACCTCCAGAATTTCGCTGGCCTCCTCGGCATAGATTGCCGCCACTTCTTCGTCATAGCCGGCCAGCGTGGCGGTCGCGGGCGAACTGGCATCTGCCACGATGTCGGGCTCTGCTTCTGGCTCCAGTGCCACTTCAGGCTCAGGCTCAGGTGCTGCTTCTGCTTCTGGTGCAGCCTCGTGAGCGGCGAAGATGTCTGCCAGCTCAGACGCGGAGATCACCGGCAACTGCATGGATACGGTGCCGCCATCGCCAGGCTCGGCAGCCTGCGCCGCCGCGCGCTCGGCCGCGGTCACGGCAAGCTGCTGCAGACTGGCCTTCAATGCCGTCGCATCCGGCACTGCATGTGTCGGGTCGCTCAACCGGGCGATGATCGCGGCAATCAGCTCGGTGCTCGCACCACAGGCATCAAGTACCGCCTGATCTGCCGGCAGCTGACCCGCGTACAGCACGCCGACCAGATCATTGAGCAGTTCCGACACATCAACCGCTGCGGCGACGTCGGCCATGGTCAGATTCCCGTGCAGGGTATGACAGGCGCGGAATACGTCTTCGGGCAGCGGCTGACGCAACGATTCGTTGCCGGCAGCGACGAAATCCCGCAGCACGGCCAGATGTGCCGCCACTTCGCGGGACAGAATATCCAGCAACACCGGATCAATGCCCGGTGCGGTCATGGTGATATGCGTCGCGACCATCGTCGCGTCGACCGGACCGAGCGTCGACTCCCGGTCTTCGACCGGAACAGGCGGCATCTGGCGTCCCAGTGCAGCCTCGATCGAGGGCATCGGCAGAACTTCAGTGGCATCGCTGCTGTCAGCCGGAACCTCGGCCTCCGGCGCAATCGCCGGACGGCCAAGTGACTCGGCTTCAGCCATCAGCGCCGCAATGTTGCTGGACGGTTCGGTGCCCGCTTCCAGCTGTTCGAGCAACTCGGCAACCGCAGTGTTCGCCCGCTGCAGGAAAGTGCTCAGCGCCTGGGAGTTGGTTACCGTGCCATCGATGACACGGTTGAGCAGATGCTCAATGCTCCAGCAGTACTCGCCGATCAATTCGGCGCCGACCATCCGGCCACTGCCCTTGAGCGTGTGGTAGGCGCGCCGGACGATCTGCAGCGCTTCGAGTTCGCTGTCATCAAGCGCCCAGCGCGGGAAACTGGCATTGATCGACTCGATCGCTTCGCGCGCTTCATCGATGAACAGTTCGAGGATTTCCGGATCAATGCCATCGCCGGTCTCGGCAACAACTGGACGATCGGCAGAAGGCCCGGTCCATACCGGCTGCCCGGCGACTGGCGCAAAGGGCGGCGCAATCACCTGGGTGGCCGGCAGATCTTCGCTGCCAACCGGCGCCGGGATCTCCGGGAGCAGCAGCGCATCGAGACTGCGACCGGCATTTTCGAGCATCCAGTCGGGCTCGCGCCGGCCAGCCTGGATCGTCTCCATGTAGTACTCGAGACTGACGATCGCGTCCGCCAACCGCTCAAGCGCGGCACGCGCCTCCGGACCGGTACCGCGATGCACGACTTCAGAGGCAGCAGCCGCGATACGTTCTGCGATACGTGCCGCAGGCTCACGCTCGGCGATGATCAATGCGGCGGTAATTCCGCGCAGCAAAGCCGGAATCGCATCCAGCGCGGCACCGTCCCCGGCGCGCTCCGTCACCGCGCTGATGGCTTCCTTCACGCGCATCAGGTTGGCCAGACACTCACGCATCACTGCCTGCGTAACGAGCCGTTGCCCCGGGTCCGCCTCACTGCCAGCCGTATCACCTGCGACAGCAGCTTCCGGACTGATCATGCCGATCAGCATGGGTTCGATGCGATCCTCAACCTCGAGCAGGGCCGCGGCCATCGTCACCAGTATCGATTCATCGGGTCGCCCGCGCCCGGCAACCAGTTCTTCAAGTTCTGCACGCCGCACCTGCACGATCTCGCGCAACTCACCGAGGCCGAGCACACCGAGCGTGTCGCCGATCTTCTTCAGCAACTCCACCTGCGGAGCAAGCTCCTCGACGCGCTCCATACCGGTGCGCACATAGATATCGAGCACGTCCTTGATGCGTGCCAGATCCTCGCGGATGGCGCCGGACACCGTCTGCATGAGCTTCGCGCTGGGCGCTGACAGGCCCTGACGCGCAAACTCGACCTGCTCATCACCGGGAATCAGTCCTGACAGACTGAATGCCTCGCGGATCGCCGCCACCCGTGGACCGGTACTCGTGGCGCGGGCAACGTAATAGAGCAGGTTGTTGACCAGTTCGACGGGCGACTGCGCGATGAACTTCGCCTCGCCCAGCGTATGCAGCCGCTTCATTTCGCGGTCGGCCTGGCCGATCAGGCGCTTGACCGATACGCCTGCCTCCAGACCGCCATCGACAAGCGCCTCGAGCACACCACCGACAACCCACCAGAGCTGATGCACGACATCGCTGGATGATGCCGCCTCCAGACGACCGGCAACTTCCTGCAGCCTGGACAGGACATCGTTGCCCGCATCACCGCGAATCCAGCCCAGCAGCGCCAGCTGAAAGCGTGGCCGCAGCATTTTGGCCAACGCGGCAGAGTCTTCGCCCGATGGCACACGCGGCGGGGCCACCGGCTCACTCATCGCCCCCGGCGCAATATTGAGCAGCAGCAGGGTACTCTCGGAGAGCAGCGGCCGGCCGCGTGCGGCACGCAGGTCATTAAGTAGCGGCAGCAGCACCAGCGGCACATCCCGGCCACCGTCACGGATGCGTTCTACGTAGCCCGGCAACTGCACCGCAGCCCGCGACAGCGCTTCGATTCCGTCTTCAGTCTGGCCATCGCGCCGGTGCTTCAGCAGATGACGACAGGTCTGCTCCATCTCCTCAGCGAGCAGGCTGGCGCCCCAGGTCTCGGTAATCTGCAGCACTCCGCGCGCGGTGTGCAGCAAAGCCGCGCACCGCTCCAGCAGCTGCGGGCTGCCCTCGCCTTCGGCAAATTGTTCGAGCACCGCCCGCGCATCGTTCAGCGTGACAGCGAGTTCGGCACCCACCAGCTGCAGCGGCTGGGGAGCCGGATCATCGGTCACGTTGCGGTCGGGCAATGCGGACACGGGTCAGGCCGAGCGTTTGCTCGCGAAGGACACCGGCTCGGCGAAGTGTGCCGCCGGTTCACGCGCGTTGTCTGCCGGCGGTGCATCTGCCGCTGGCGATGCCGTGCCCGGCTGCGCCAGTGCCGCGACCGGCGGCAGGCGGAAACCGGATACCGAGCGGCGCAACTGGGTGGCCAGTTCGGCCAGCTTGCTGATGGCGCTGGTGGTGGCGCTGGTGTTCGCCGCCGTTTCGGCATTGATCTCCTCCAGCACATCCATGCTGCGGGTCACGGCCGAGGCGGCCTTGCCCTGCTCGCGGGCCGAACTGGATATGTTCTGCACGAGGGCAGCGATCTGGTTGGAGACCTGTTCGATTTCCTCAAGGGCCGCGCCGGCGTTTTCCGCCAGCAGCGCACCACCCACCACGTCGGTGGTACTCCGCTCCATGGAGACAATCGCCTCGTTGGTGTCAGCCTGAATCGTGCGCACCAGGAATTCGATCTGGCGGGTCGCATTGGCCGAGCGTTCTGCCAGCCGCTGCACTTCGTCAGCCACCACGGCAAAGCCGCGGCCGGCCTCACCAGCCATCGAGGCCTGTATCGCGGCATTCAGCGCGAGGATATTGGTCTGGTCAGCGATGTCATTGATGAGTTCGACGATGTTGCCGATCTCCTGGGAGCTCTCTCCCAGCCGCTTGATGCGCTTGGAGGTTTCCTGGATCGTTTCGCGGATGGCGTTCATGCCTTCGATGGTGCGCCGTACGGCATCGCCGCCCTTGTGCGCCACATCCACCGAATGACGAGCCACATCGGATGAACGTTCGGCATTGCCCGAGACCTCTTCGATGGATGAGGCCATGCGGTTGATGGCCCGCGAGGCCGACTCGAGCTGCTTGGACTGCGCTTCGCTGGCGGCGGCCAGCTGCCGCGCCGAACCCTCGGTCTGTCGCGCGGCACCATCGACGAGGATCGCGCTTTCGTTGATGGTCGTGACCAGCTCGCGCAGCGCCTCGATCGCGTAGTTCACCGAGTCGGCGATTGCGCCGGTGATGTCCTCGGTAACGGTGGCATGCACGGTGAGGTTGCCGTCAGCAAGGCTGCTCATTTCGTCCAGCAGGGTCAGGATGGCCTGCTGATTGCGTTCGTTCTGGGCCGTCTGCCGTGCAGCTGCCCGTCCCGTATCGGCGACGCGCCGGTAAATCCAGATCATGGCAAGCGCCAGCGCGACACCCAGCGCGAGCAATGCCGCAACGATGGTGGCCGCCAGACTCAGCGTCGGGCCCTGCGCCGCACTGCCTGACTTGACCGGTAACGCGCCCATCAGCGTGTCGAGCTGCTCCATCGACTGACGCAGGGCGCCGAGCCTGTCGCCTGCCGCCAGCACATCGCGCAGTGTCTTGCTGAGTTCAGCGCTCTCCTTGCGCAAGCCATCCAGCGCACGGATCGCCTCGGGCCCGGTCAGCGCGCGCAGGCCGAGATCCGGATTGCCTTCCGCCAGTCCGCGCACCACCTGCGTGATGGCCATGTCGGAGTCGAGCATCGCGGAACTCTGTGCCGCGGCTTTTACCGTGCCCTGTGACAGGCCGCGCAGGTCGCGCCGCAGGCCATCGGCCAGCGCCCGAACCCGCTCAAGCTGGGCGATCGTGGCCGGCTGGCCGCGCAACACCGGATTGGCCTGCAATGCATCGAGCTGGGTAGTGAGGCGCGGCACCACACGGTCGAGGCGGTCGGCAGCAGCGCGCAAGGCCAGCAGTTCGCTGCGACCCGCCTCTATCGTGCCGAGACTGGCGCTGATGCTGGCCAGGCTGCGCCGGGTGTCACTGTCCAGGCCGCTGGTATCGGCAGCCTTGAGCTGCTGACTGACAACCGCCAGCCCGGTGAATGCCCGGGCCTCGCCGCGCATCGCGCCGGCGGCCAGACTGTAGCCAATGTGCGCGTCAGCCAGCGGCGATGCACCCGGCGTGCTGCCCGGCGCACTCAGTGCGGCGGGCCGGAGCAGGAGCAGTGCGAGGCAGCCGAGGAGCACCACGATCAGTGCCGCACCCAAAGCGGGAAACAGCCGCATTCCGCCAGTTTGTTCTGTCATCAGTTGATTCGCTCCGTTTTACTCGCCTGCGGCACGCTGGAAATCCCGCGCGTCCAGCAGCTTCGACAGACTGAACACCGGCCAGACTTCGTCCGCGCGCCGGAAACAGCCGTTCAGAAACCGGTCAGCCCGGATCACCGTCTCCGGCACTTCCGGATTGAGTTCGCCATCCAGGAAGCGCCGAAAACCAAATACTTCATCGACGATCAGTCCAACCGGGAACTCATCGCTGTTGATCACCAGCGCCCGGGCACTGCGTTCGGCGCCGCCAATGCCCGAACCGAGAAACTCACGCAGGTCCATCAGCGGCAGCAGATGCCCACGCACGTTGGCCAAGCCCTTGATCCAGGACTTGGCGCCCGGCACCCGGGTCACGGCCGGCGGCACCATCAGCACCTCGCGGACCTCGTCGCGCGGCACGACAAAGCGTTCCCGCCCGAGCCGGAAGCCTACGCCCACCCACTCTTCGAGGTTGAGGTCGTGGCCATGCGCGCCTGCGGCGGCCACCCGGCTGCGGCGTTCCATCTCGCACAGCAGATCAAAAGGATGATCCTTGAGCGTCCTCAGACTGTCCTGTGCAGCGACAGCCATCAGCCCAGCGCGGCACGCACTGCCGCCACCAGTTCCTGTTCAGAAACCGGCTTGGTCAGATACTGCACCGCTCCCTGACGCAGACCCCAGATGCGGTCGGCTTCCTGGGTCTTGGTGGAAACGATCAATATCGGTATGGCTGCAGTCGCCGGGTTCTGCGCCAGCTGGCGGGTGGCCTGATAGCCGTTCATGCCGGGCATGACGATATCCATCAGGATGACGTCCGGCAGACGCTCCCCGGCAAGCCGGATCGCCTCCTGCCCGTCCCTGGCAATCAGCGTCTCGAAGCCGTGCTTTTCCAGCGCGCGGACCAGCACATGCTGGTCAGTCGGCGAATCATCAGCAATCAGCACCAGTGCCATGGCTATTCTCCAGCAGTGCTGTCAGCGGACGACCTGACGCGTAATGGCGCCAAGCAGCTCGTCCTTGGTAAAGGGTTTGGTCAGGTAGTGCTCGGAACCGACCATGCGACCGCGCGCGCGGTCGAACAGACCGTCCTTGCTGGACAGCATGATCACCGGTGTCTGGCGAAACGTGCGGTTGTGCTTGATCAGCGAACAGGTCTGATAACCGTCGAGGCGCGGCATCATGATGTCGACGAAGATGATGTCGGGACGGTAATCGGCGATCTTGGCCAGCGCATCGAAACCATCGACTGCGGTATAGACCGTGCAGCCCTCCTTGGAGAGCAGGGTCTCGGCGGTACGCCGGATGGTCTTGCTGTCATCAATGACAAGCACCTTGAGCCCTTGCAACTCCTGGGCAGCGTTATCCGTCACGTGTATCTCCATGCCAGTGGTCTTGGCCACAGACTGAACTTTTAACATAACCGCCACGTGCCGGCCACGCATAACCGCAGGATATGCCGTGGCCCGCCAGCAATCTGAAACACACCCAAGGTGATCAGACCCAAACCCGGCATCGATAATACTCCCGCCTTTCGTGCCATTTCAGTACGCACACGCCAGAATAGGCACGGCGTCGCAAAACCCGACGGAAATATCCGCAATTGCAGCGGAACCGTTTTACCCAAGTACGGAGAACCTGATGGCCAAGCAACGTCTGGGCGTAGTGATGGACCCGATCGCCGGGATTGCCGCGGCCAAGGACAGCACGCTGGCGATGCTGATCGAGGCTCAGCGCCGCGGCCATGAACTCTGGTACTTCGAACAGTCCGATCTGCGCCTGCGCAATGGCCAGCCCCTGGGCACCGCCCGCCGCTTGCGCGTGGCCGACAGCAAAACCGACTGGTACGAACTGGGCGCGGGCCGCGAGATGCCCCTGCCTGAGCTTGACCTGCTGCTGATGCGCAAGGATCCGCCCTTCGATACCGAGTACATCTACACCACTTATATCCTCGAACGGGCCGAACAGGCCGGGGTACTGGTCATCAACCGGCCGGCCAGCCTGCGCGATATCAATGAAAAAGCCTTTACGGCCTGTTTTCCACAGTGCTGCCCGGACACCCTGATCACCCGCTCCATGACCGACATGCGGGCGTTTCTGGCCGAGCACCGCAAGATCGTGGTCAAGCCGCTGGATGGCATGGGTGGCCGGTCGATCTTCGTGCTCAGCCTGGGCGACAACAACGCCAATGTCATATTCGAGACCCTCACCGATTCCGGCGCGCGGCATGCCGTGGCCCAGCGTTACATTCCCGAGATCCTGCAGGGCGACAAGCGCATCATCCTGATCGACGGCAAACCGGTCAGCCACGCGCTGGCCCGCATCCCGCCGGCCGACGACAACCGCGGCAACCTGGTCATGGGCGCGCAGCCGGAACTCCGGGAACTCACCGAACGCGATCGCTGGATCTGTGCCGAGGTCGGCCCGGAACTGCAGAAACGCGGCGTTATCTTTGCCGGTATCGATGTGATCGGCGACTACCTCACCGAGGTCAACGTCACCAGCCCGACCGGCATCCGTGAACTGCAGAAGCTCGGCGGACTCGACGTGGCCCGCGAACTGTTCGATGTCATCGAGAGCCGACTGCAGCGTCGCGACTGAGGGATACAGACGCATGCGCCTTGCCGGCCTGCTGCTCTGCCTGTGCGGACTGTTCGCCACCGGTGCCCGGTGCGAGGACAGCGCATCGACCGGTACCGTCCGCGAGTTCATGGCTTTCGCCAGCCCGGTGCGCATCGAAATCCCGGCCACTGACCCGGCCCGGGCCACTGCCGCCGTGGACAGTATCGAAGGCTACTTTCAGGCAATTGGCCGTGACTGGTATGCCTTTGGTGACGGCGAACTGGCGCGGGTGAATGCCGCGCTGAGTCGCGGTGAGCCGGCGGTGCTGTCGGCCACGCTGGCGCCGGTGGTGATGCGGGCCATCGATTTCCAGAAGCGCAGCGCGGGGCTGTTCGATCCGGGCGTCTGCGCGCTGGTGAAGCTCTGGCGCTTTGACCGCGCCGAGAATGTACTGGCAGGTGGCACTCCGCCTGCTGCTGACGCCGTCCGTCAACTGCGCGACAGCCAGGGCTCAGTCGCCGATCTGCACATCGACGGCGATACGCTGCGCAGTCGTCGGCCCCTGTGCATCGACCTGGGCGGCATGGCCAAGGGCACCGCCCTGGAAGGCGCCCGGCAACTGCTGGCACAGCATGGCATCCAGCACGCACTGGTCGATATCGGCGGCAGCAGCCTGCTCGGCATCGGCACGCGTCCCGCCGGGCAGCAGGGTGCGGCGCGCCGCTGGCGGATTGGCCTGCTGGATCCCCGCACACAGCGGGTTTACGCCGCACTGGAACTCGCTGCGGGCGAAGGGGTTTCAACCTCGGGGGACTACGAACGCAGCTACAGCGCCGGCGACCGGCGTTATCACCACATCCTCGATCCGCGCAGCGGCGCGCCAACCACCGGGACGGCGAGCGTGACCGTGATCGCGAAAGATGCGGAACTCGCCGATGTGGCCTCCACCGCACTCATGGTCGGTGGCCCCGCACGGTTTACGCAGGTCGTCAAAGGCCTGGGCATCGATTACGCGTTGCTGGTCAGCACGACCGGCGAACTGCACATGACCCCGGCCATGCAGGAGCGCCTGAAGCAGTCCAATGCGGGCCGCCTGCCCGAACTGGGCTGGCAGGGCAGCCGTCCCTGAACATCGGCAGAAGTGTGACGCAGCGCCAATTGCAGACGGGCGCGTGCGTATAATCGCGAATACACCCGTCGGGCACCGGGAACCCTCGCGATCTGGATATGCAGGCTGTGCATGATCAATCCGGCATCTCTGGCCAGACTGCCTGGTCAGCTGCCGCCGCGCGCGACCGTTTGTCCTCCACGACTTTTCTCACCGCACTGTTTCACGGCATCCTGATTCTGGGCATTACCTTCAGTGCACCGGCCTTGAAGCAGGACGACCTGAGCAGTTCCATGGATGTCGTGCTCGTGACCAGCGAGCAATCCGACCGGACCGCGCCCGAGAGTGCGGTGCTGCTGGCCCAGAAAAATCTCGCCGGGGCGGGCAACGCTGCGGCCGATGCCGTGGTCCGCACCTCGCCCGGGCAGACCCTGCCCACCGACCGACTCGGTCCGGTTCAGGAAGGCGGCGATACCAGTGTGCAGCGCGGCGCCTTTCAGCCGTTTCGGGACGCCAAACCCGTACTGCTCAGCCATGACTCCCTGCGGCAGATAGCAGACACCGGCGACCCGGAGCGCGCGCCTGAGGCCCAGCAGGCCATGCTGCCGGCCGACAGCAACACCGCCGACATCGTGGCCCGCTTTGACACCGAAACAGCGATTCCCGATGCCCGGCCGCGCGAACTGCTGATCAGCGCCAACACCCGCGAGTCGCGCATCGCCGGTTACCTCAGTATCTGGAAACGCAAGGTCGAGGCAGTCGGCACCCGGCATTTTCCCTTCGAGACACGGGACTTCAGCACCGACAGCTATCCGGTGCTCGAAGTGGCGATCAATGCCGATGGCGGCCTGCGCGAAGTGGTGGTCCGCACTTCATCCGGCCAGGCCGATCTGGACCAGGCGGCAATGGACATCCTGCGTATGGCGGCACCCTTCGAGCCGTTCCCGGCAGTGCTGCGCAATGATTACGACGTGCTGCGCTTTGCCTACGAATGGCGCTTCTCGGATGGCGCATCGCGGGTCGGCGCCCGCACTGCCGCAACCTGGTAAGCGGGTGCCGGGCCACTCTTGTCGGCAGCCCGCAGTGCACTGATACTGGGGACATGTCCGACACCTCTTTTCTCACCGGCCACCTGCTCATCGCGATGCCGGCGATGCAGGATCCGAATTTTCACCGCACTGTTACCTACATCTGCGAACACAGCGAACAGGGCGCCCTCGGCATCGT
>JBIJCV010000310.1:0-2940 GCA_044344525.1 Gammaproteobacteria bacterium
CGCAGAGCTGAACAACGAGCATGCCAGCGTGCCGCTGCTGCCGGCCATCGGCCGGATGGACGAGCACTTCCAGATGAGTAATCCGGTGCGCGTGCTGACCTCAGGCATGGAACGGCTGGCCAGCCGGACTTTCTATGCCAGCGGCAAGTGGCGCATGGTGGAACGCGTGGCCTGGTGGCACGACTATCAGGACGAACCCGCCGTGATCTTTGGCCACTACTGGCGCTGGAGCGGCCGGGAAGCGCAGCGCTTGTTCTCACGCGGCGAGCCGGATCTGTTTGACGGACAAGATGCGAACCGCTGGCTAGGACCGCGCGCCAATGCCTTCTGTGTGGATTTCTCCGCCGGTGTGCGCTACCGGGAACGTCCGCTGGCCGCGGGCGCACAGTATCTGGGCCGGCTGGCGGCAGTCCGCTGGCCAGAGCGCGAACTGGTGTTTGATGATGGTGAACGCCAGCCGTATAGCGGCTGAACCTTCGCTCATGCGCCCGCAGGCTCACCCAGCGCCGAGCGCAGACCCTCGATCAGCCGCTGTTCATCCACCCGGTGCGGGACGCCGGCGCGCTGCCGTTCTGCCCAGACCGGATCCGGAAAGTGAGCGTCGTCGGCAAAGCGCGGAATCACATGCCAGTGCAGATGAGGCACCTGGTTACCGAGTGTGGCGAGATTGACCTTGTCGGGCGCAAGCTCGGCACGCAGCACGCGCTCGACCGCCAGCACCACGCGCAGCAGATGCTGCTGCCCAGCCGGATCGAGATCGGTCATCTCGCGCACATGCGCCTGCCAGATCACGCGCAGGAAGCCGGGATAGTCAGCGTCAGCGGCACTGACCACCCGGCATCGGTCATCACGCCACAGTGCCGGTGCCGCAGCATCACGGCACAAGGGACAGTCATTTGCCTGCATGGCGATCCTTCTCCAGCTCAGAACCAGATGCTCGCGCAGCGTTCGGGTGGCCATCTGCGTATTTGCGTACCACGCTTCGAATTGACCCGATAGCCGACGGAAATGATGGCATCGAGGTTGTAGTGCTTGAGGTTGCGACGGACCTCGCGCCCTCCCTCCGATTGAACTACCGAGAAATCCTCGGTAGTTGCCGTCTCTTCCAACTCCGCGTCGCTAAAGACGTTTTTCAGGTGCAGGCCGACGTTGTCGGCGGAAGTCTCGAAAAGCTCAGACATCTGCCGCTGAGTCAGCCAGACAGTGTCCTGCTCCAGCCGCACGTCCACCCTGATCGAGCCGTCCAGGGCCTCGTATACCAGGATCTCCCCGCCGGGGGTTTTGTCGGACGTGCTCATGCGATGTGCGCCATCAGGTACATTTCAAGCGCCACGGTTCCATTCTCAATGGAATTGCGGCACCGCTAATGTACTACGGGAGACTGACTGACACCGCGCCCGGCATCATTCGGGGGATAAGCGGCGCTGCGCCCAGATTATCGCCCGGTGGTGACGCAGATTCCATGTCGGCACGGGCCCTTGCGAGCCCACTTCAGATGCCGGATATACGACTGCGGGTCAAATCCACACAGCCATTTCCCCGTTACGCTCAGAACCAGAAGCGCAACCCCGCCACGACGTGCGCATCGCGTACCGCCTCATCGTTGTCGCGGGCAATGTCGGCAGTATCGCCGAACCTGCCTGTCCACTCGACACCCACATAGGGCGCAAACTCGCGACGGATCTCGTAGCGCAGACGCAGGCCGGCCTTCACCGTGCTGACACCGTCACCGATTTCGTTTTCTTCATCATCCTCACCATAGATGTCGGTTTCGACGCTCGGGGTCAGGATCAGCCGATTGGTCAGCAGCAGCTCATGCTCCAGCTTGAGGGTCGCTGCCGTCTGCCCGCTCTCACCGGCCCAGACTGTGGCCTCGACCTCAATCCACTGCGGTGCCAGCCCCTGGATGCCGATACCAACGTAGTTGCGCGTGCTCCCCGGCTCCGAATCCATGCGCACACCCGCGACCAGATCCCAGTAGGCAGCGACCGGGTGCACCCACAGCAGTTCGAGACGATTCTCCGTGGTATCGCCATCGTTGCGTTCACCCTCGGCGCGCAGCAGCGCCCGATGCATGTCGGTACCGATCCAGGCGTTGACGTCCCAACTCAGTACATCGCCCTCACGCTGGTCCTGCCACTCGAACTCGTCGAACAGCAGCATCCAGTACACCGGGTCATCCGGCATGTCCTTGCTCATGCTGGTGCTGAGTTCCGGAAACGCAGCGTCACGCTCGTCTTCAGCGTGCAACGGCCTCAGACCAGGAAGCAGGAACAGCAGCGTGAGCAGAGATACCAGACGGGCAGCTTTCTGTAACTGCTTAACCATGATGATGCCCCCCGTGATCGCTGGCATCTGCACCCTCGCGGTCCACAATAACGACGCGGAATATCCCCGCCATGTGCAACGCCAGGTGACAGTGAAACGCCCAGCGCCCGAAAGCATCGGCGGTGACCCGGTAGCTCAGCTTCTGGCCGGCCTTGATATTGATGGTGTGCTTGCGGAGCTTGAATCCGCCCGCCTCATCTTCCAGGTCGCTCCACATGCCGTGCAGATGGATCGGATGATCCATCATGGTGTCGTTGACGAGCAGAAAACGGACACGCTCGCCATGCATCAGCCGGATCGGACCGGCCTCCTCCATCTTCACGCCGTTAAAGGACCAGGCATAGCGGTCCATGTTGCCGGTCACATGCAATTCGATGGTCCGTCCGGGCTCGCGGCCGTCCGGATCGGCGAAGGTACTGTCGAGATCTGCATAGCTCAGGACGCGCCGGCCGTTGTCGCGCAGGCCGACACCCGGATCATCGAGACGCGTCGAGGGCTGGTCGGCACGCATGTCGACCAGCGGACCGAACTCGGTGGCGGCATGCGTGATGCCAGCCGGTGCAGCACTGCCTTGCATGGCCGACATATCGTGGCCCGCATGCTCATCATGTT
>JBIJCV010000063.1:0-7916 GCA_044344525.1 Gammaproteobacteria bacterium
GCCCCATGTCGGTCATGCTTAGTGGCACACGCGGGTCCGGTACCGGCACCACGGCGCGCATGCCGGTGCGCGGCGCCAGCGTACCGGCGGCAAATCCGCTGCGATCCATCGACTGGGCAAACAACGTATAGGCCTGATCCTGCCCAGGCGTGACGATCACATCGTAGGTTTCACCGGCACTGATGCGAAACTCATCGACGGCCACCGGCTTGACGGGTTGACCATCGGCACCGACGACCGTCATCTGCAGCCCGGGAATGCGCACGTCGAAGATCGTCGCTGCACCGGCATTGATGAAGCGCAGACGGATGCGCTCACCGGGGCTGAAAATTCCGGTCCAGTTTGCGGCCGGTGGCTTGCCGTTCAGCAGATAGGTGTAGGTGTAGCCGCTGACGTCGGCCATATCCATGGGGTTCATGCGCATCTGCCCCCACATGCGACGCTCGGCAACGGTCGCGGAAAAGCCGTCGCGACGGACATCGCGCAGGAAGTCGCCCACGGTACGCTGCCCGAAATTGTAGTAATCCGACTGCTTCTTGAGTTTTGCGACGACGCGGGCCGGATTCTCATCCGTCCAGTCCGACAACATGACCACGTAATCGCGATCACAGGCGACCGGGTCCGGCGTGCGCGGTTCAATCACGATCGCACCGTAGATGCCGGTTTGCGACTGCAGGCCGGAGTGGCTGTGATACCAGTAGGTACCAGCCTGACGGACCGGAAAGCGGTAGACAAAAGTTTCGCCCGGCTCTATGCCATCGAAACTGAGTCCCGGCACACCGTCCATCGCTGCCGGCAGCACCACGCCATGCCAGTGTATGGAACTGGATTCAGCCAGATTGTTGGTGACGCGCAGGGTAACGGTGTCGCCCTCACGCCAGCGCAGCGTCGGTGCCGGCAGCGAATCGTTGATCACGGTCGCAAGACGCTGGCGGCCGGTCAGATTGACCGGCAACGCGCCAATACGCAGATCGAACTCCGTACCACCGAGAATTTCCGGCGTACCCTGAGCATCGAGCGCCCAGGCCGGATTCCGCCACAGGCCCAGCCCGGCGGTGATGCCGCCGAGGGCAAGCCCGCGGACGAAAGTCCGCCTGGCCGGGTCGGCAATCGGGTTGCAGATGGGGGTAACCCGCCCCTTCATATCGTGCATAAACAGTCTCCTCGAGTTGAACCGGTGTGGTCAGCCGTCGAGGGGATGTCTAGTTCCGGAAATTACCGTAGAGCAGGTTGAGAGGCGGATCGCCGCTATGGCGTCCGGTGCGGCGTGCGATTCCGATTGCACCGGATTCGCGATGATGCAGAACCAGTGGTCGGACCGGCAGCGGCAGAATGCTGAAAACGTCACCGGATGGTGGTGCAGGGCGCAAAGGATCGTGTGCGTTGAGGCCCGCATCCACGGCGGACTGGTCAGTGGCAACCATGCAGTGCGACTGCCGGATGGCACCATCACAGTGTTCGCAATCGCCGGCGGACTGCATGGGCATGGCCATCACACAGGGCAGCACGGCGAACTGCAGTGCGACGACCAGGGCGGGCAGGAGCCCTCGGGTTTTCATGCCGGCAAACATGCGTCTCACTGTACACCAACACATTCAACTCGTGCAGCGGCCCCGGTACTATGTACGCCGCAAGAGAATTAAAGGATGTACATGTTTATCCGCGTATTGCTGCTGTTGGCCGCTATCGGCTTTGCGACGTTGTGTCAGGCAGCCACCGACCCCCTGCCCGGCTGGCGTGACGGGCCGGGCAAGCAGCGCATATTCGATTTCGTACGCGACATCAGCACGCCAGGCAGCAGCACTTATGTCACGCCGGCTGAGCGTATTGCCGTGTTCGACGACGACGGCACGCTGTGGCCGGAAAAACCCGGCCCACAGGGCCTGTTCACCCTCGATCGCCTGCGCGCTCAGGCGCCGCAGCATCCCGAATGGCAACAGCAGATGCCCTTCAAGGCTGCGCTCGAACTGGGCGGAAAATATCTGCAAGAGGCTGACGAGGCGTCGGTATTTCAGCTCGTCGCCGTCGCCCATGCCGGGCGCACACAGACAGCCTTCCGTGCCGACGCACTCGAATATCTCACCAACACCCGGCATCCACGTTTCCAGCAGACCTGGACGCGGCTCGCCTACACCCCGATGCGTGAGCTGCTCGCATTTCTGCGTGCCAACGGTTTCCACATTTTTGTTGTTTCGGCCGGCAGCACGGATATCGCCCGCATACTCGCCAGCGAGACCTACGGCATATCCAGCGATGATGTGATCGGCAGCAGCGTGGTAACCACGCTGCGCGACGAGGAGGGCAAACCAGTCCTGCGTCGCCTCGCGACCGTACATGCCCTGAATGACGGGCCGGTAAAAGTGCTCAGCATCGACCAGCGTATCGGCCGACGGCCGATACTGGCGGTGGGCAACGTCGGATCCGGCGGCGACATCGACATGCTTCGTTACAGTCAGCAGGCCGGAACACCGGGCTCCGGCCCGCAACGCAGCCTGCAGATACTGATCCGGCATGACGACTTTGAACGCGAATACGCTTACGATGAAAAAGACCGGGCCTCCCTCAACGCCGCTGACAGCAATGGCTGGATGATCGTGAGCATGCGCTACGACTGGCGACAGCTATTCTCTTCCCAGACGGCCGGCGCACAGTGACCGGACCTTTTGTTACCGAACCAGGCTCGCGCCACCCGCCGGGCGCCACCTGGAGTGCGGTGCACACGAATTTCTGCGTCTATAGCCGGCAGGCAACGGACGTCGAGCTGCTGCTGTATGCCGATGCCGATGCAATCGTACCGCTGCAGGTGATCCGGCTGGATCCCCGGCACAACCGCAGCTGTTTTTTCTGGCATGTGGCCGTGTGTGCTCTGCCCGCCGGCACGCACTACAACTGGCGCGTGACGCTGCCGCAGGTGACCGCCTGCAACGGCAACGATGACCCGGCGGGATTCCGCAGCCTGGAAGTGCTGGATCCGCTGTGCCGCGCCGTGAGCGACCGGCACTGGAACCGCAGCACAAGGATCACAGCACCGGAATCTGCACTGGGCTTGCGCGGCATCGTGATCAGACCACCAGCCCTCAACACGCCACGCACACCGCCGCGCAGTCTCGACAATGCCATCATCTACGAGCTGCACGTCGGCGGATTTACCCGGCATCCTTCGGCCGGCGTGGCGCAGCCCGGAACGTTTGCCGGGCTGATCGAGAAGATTCCCTACCTGCGCGATCTGGGTATCACCCACGTACAGCTGCTGCCGGTCGCCGCCTTCGATGAGCAGGATGTACCGCCTTCGGTTGCAGAAAATGGCCTGCACAACTACTGGGGTTACAGTCCCTATGCGCTGTGCAGTCCGCATCCGGGCTACTGCCGGGACCGCGACCAGGCCAGCCAGACGGATGAGTTCCGCACATTCGTGCAGGCACTGCATGCGGCGAACATCGGCGTGATACTGGATGTCGTGCTCAACCACACCGCCGAGAGTGGTGCAGGCGGTCCGGTCATCAACTACAAGGGACTGATGCCCGAGATTTTTTATCATCACGACCAGGGCGTGTTGCGCGATTACACCGGCTGCGGCAACACCATCAACTGCAATCACCCACTGGTCACACAGACACTGCTGCGCGCCCTGGAAGTCTGGGTGGAGGAATTCGGCGTCGACGGATTCCGCTTTGATCTCGCCAGTGTCTTCGTGCGCGGCGAAGACGGCGAACCGCTGGCCCATCCGCCCTTCCCTGCGGCCATCGAGTTCTCGCCGAAGCTTGCCGGGGTACCGCTGATCGCCGAAGCCTGGGATGCGGCCGGGCTGTATCACGTCGGCAATTTCCCTGGCGTGGCCTGGAGCGAGTGGAATGGCCGCTACCGTGACGCCCTGCGCCGATTTCTGCGCGGCGATGCCGGACTCGCCGGCGAGATCGCCACCTGTCTGGCCGGCAGCAGCGACCTGTATCAGGCCAGCGATCGCACACCGGTCAGCAGCATCAACTACATCACCTGCCATGACGGCTTCACGCTCAACGACCTGGTGAGCTATGGCGAGAAACACAACGACGCCAACGGTGAAGACAACCGCGACGGCTGGGACCACAACGACAGCTGGAACTGCGGCACCGAAGGCGAAACGCTGGACGAGAACGTCGCCCGTCGGCGCCGGCAGGATGCGCGCAATGCCTTTGCGCTGCTGCTGCTCTCGCAGGGCGTACCGATGCTGCTGGCCGGCGATGAAGTGCTGCGCACACAACGCGGCAACAACAATGCCTGGTGCCAGAACAACGAGATCGCGTGGTTCGACTGGCGGCTGGCGGAAACCAACAGCGACATGCTGCGTTTCGTGCGCGAAATGATCGCCTTGCGCCGGCGTCACCCCGGCCTGTCACGCGCGAAGTTTTTGACCGGTGAGACTGATCAGGCGCGAGGCATCCCGGACATCCGCTGGTTTGATACGAAACTCGCTGCGGCCCGCTGGGACGATCCGCAGACCCGCTTCCTGGCCTTTACGCTGGCCGGGACCACACCTGAGGAAGAAGATCTGCTGGTACTGATCAACATGTCAGATTGCGTGGAGCGGGTAGACCTGCCGGTCGCTCCCGCTGGCTACTGGCATGTCGCCGCCGACACCGAGATGGATACTCCAGGCGACATCATCACGCGTGACCAGCAGATTCCGTGGACGCAGCCGCAATACCTGTGCCAGGCGCGCAGCGTGGTGGTCTTTGAGGCACGTCAGGGCTGACAGAGACGCGGCATGGCGGCCATCAGCGCCTGCGTTTTGTCGAACTGTGCAATCAACGCCGCTGATGGCTCACGGCTCTCGGGCAGATACACACCGAACAAGCCCTGACCCTGCTGGTCCATGAAGCTCACACCACGCATCGGACCTTCGGCGCCGATGAGATTGACCGCATAGATGGCGCCGATCAGATCGGGCCGCAGATGACCACCAAGGCCGGTATCGCCCGCCTGGAGATTGAAGAACGCGCTTTTTGTCGATGGTGTACCGGCTGGAATCCGGCCATGGATTTCGAACACGTTGGCGCCCTTGAACACCAGCGTCAGCGCCTGGTCCCAGGTCTGCAGCGATGCCCAGACCTTGCTGAATTCTGCTGCCGATACCCCGGTCGCCTGGGCGACTGGCAAGGCGCTGGCGACCACGGCTTCCGGCAAACCGAGCTTCATCGCGGCCATGAATGGTGCCGGCACCGTACTGGCGGCATACAGTGGCGCGATCCGGGCCCTTTGTTCTGCACTTGCGCACAGCGCAGCGCTATCGTCAGCCACCGCCCAGGATGGCAGGCCAACCAGCCATAACACGGAAACAATCCTGGCAGTACGCGTGATTCTGTCGTGCATGGTTATCTTCCGGTTGTTGTTCAGCTCAGCGTGGCGGTCGCGGCACGAAGGCACTCGTGCGCCGCACGTAATCCTGATACTCCGGCCGGCGCATGGCAATATCTTTTTCCGTCAGCGCGATACCCGAGACCTTGAGCAGAAACAGGCTCAGCAACAGCGGGCCGATCAGCGCCCACCACGCACCGCCGGATACTGCGATCAGGCCGATACCCCACCACAGCACAAACTCGCCGAAGTAGTTTGGATGGCGGCTGAAACGCCACAGACCGCTATCCATCACACCACGTTCTGCGCCGCCAGCCTGCTGAAAGCGCACCAGTTGATAATCAGCGACGGTCTCAAACACCAGTCCGAAAGCCCAGAGCAGTGTACCGAACCGGTCCAGGCTACCGACCGGTGTACTGCTGATCACTCCGCCGAGCAGCGGCATCGCGACCAGCCAGGCCAGCACTGCCTGCAGGCCAAAGACCAGCCAGAGACTCTTGAAGCTGAAGTTCGGCTCGTTGCGGGCGCGGATTTCGCGGTAGCGGCGATCCTCCGGCCGCCCCTGGTTGCGCCAGAGCAGGTGTGCGCCCAGACGTACTGCCCAGACTGCTGCCAGCAGCGCGACCAGCACCCCACGCGTACCGGTCACTGGCCAGAGGTACAGGTAGCTGAGGCCGGCACCGGCAATCGCAATGCCCCAAAACACATCAACGATAGCCACATTGCGCGTACGCACGCTGATCAGCCAGGCGATCAGCATGAGCGCCAGCGTCGTGCCGAGACCAGACAGGGCAAGGGGCAAGAGTGTGTTCATCACCGACTCACGGCCGCACAAAGCGGTAATGGGCGACGAACCACTCGGTGCCGCCCGCATAACCGAACAACTCCGCCACGGCCATGAAGAACATCCGCCAGCGGTTGAACCAGAGCACTGCTTCGGCCGGGCCATAGGCCTGTTTCAGTACCGTCATCACCGCGTCCCGGTTCTGGTCCTGCCGGGCCAGCCAGTCGTTCGAGGTGCGCGCATAGTGCGTGCCCGGCACTCGCCACTGATCTTCGATTTTCAGCTGATCCTGAAAATACAGCAACGTGTGTTCGGCCGGCATCAGTCCACCGCTGAAAAAGTACTTTGCCATCCAGTCATAGCTGTCGCCGGTGGTGAATGGATACATCAGCGTGCGATGACAAAAAACATGCACGAAAAGTTTGCCGCCGGGCTGCAACCAGCCGGCAATACGGCCCATCAGCGTGCCGTAATTGCGCATGTGCTCGAACATCTCCACCGAAACCACACGGTCGAAGCGCTGGTCGGTGCTGAAAACATTCACGTCTGCCGTGATCACCTCGACGTTGGCGAGGCCGCGCCTGTGGGCCTCACCAAGAATGAACTCCCGCTGCGAGGCCGAGTTCGATACCGCAGTGATCCGGCTGCGCGGATAGTGCGCGGCCATCCAGAGAGTCAGTGAACCCCAGCCGCAGCCAAGCTCAAGGATGCGCTGGCCATCGGCCAGTTCGGCCCGCTCACAGCTCAGACGCAGCATGTCGGCTTCGGCCGCATCGAGGTTCTGCGCGCCGTCGCCATACCAGCAGCAGCTGTACTTCAGATGCGTACCCAGCACCTGGAGGAAAAACGCTGCCGGCACCTCATAGTGCTGCTCATTGGCCTTGTCGGTCTCTATCGCCACGGGACTGGTGCGCAGATCAGCCAGCCGGCGGCGAAACTGCTCAGACTCCACAAGCCCACGATCAGCAGACTCCAGCGTCAGACGGCTGGCCATCAGGCGACGCATGCCAGCGCGTGTGATGACATCCGGTATCAGGCCACGCTCGCACAGATCGATCAGCATGCTCACTCAGCCCCCGCTTCGGCAACAGCACGCACACCGCGCACCAAACGACCCAGCACCGGCAGTTGCTCATAAAGTCCGGTTCCGGAATCCCAGAAGTCCTTGTGCAGAAGCACTCGCCCCTCGCTGTCGAAACGGAACTGCGTGACACCGTAACTCAGCACCGGCTTGCCACCAGCCAAAGACCCGTGCTCCACAGTCATCTCCCAGCGCACGAAATAATCGATACCGGCCTGTGCCCGGTCGATGAATCGGACATTCAGTACCCGCGTGTCCTGCATGGTGTGGCTGAAGTAGGCCTCGATGCGTGCCGCACCGTCTATACCCACGAGGGTGTCATTCAGATAGGCGTCTGGCGCATAGACCATCGCGGTCTGTTCCCGCACCGAAGTCGCGCTCATGTTGGTGAAATAGGCCTGCAGCCGGTCGAATGCCACCCGCTGCGGCTCGCTGCCCGGCTCGTGCGCCACCGCCAGCGGTGCGCTTCGCGCCAGCGCCCGCTCATAGGAGGCATTGAGTTCCTGCAGGGGCACCGGCGCCCTGCCGCAGGCAGACAGCACAGCGGTCAGAAACAGAAGCAGACCACGCCCGCCGTATTGGCGCCAGTTCCAGCCGGTTTCAACAGCAGACATGAGGCATCTCTCCATCTCAGCCGCAATGGCCAGTGACAGCTATTCGTCGCCCGACGCACAACTGATTCACAAGAATCGCATCCAGCGGCCGGGCTGCAACGAA
>JBIJCV010000301.1:0-3029 GCA_044344525.1 Gammaproteobacteria bacterium
TGATGTGGTCGGTGATCGAGGAGTTCGGTTTCGCGCGCTGGGGCACGGCGTTACTGGTGTTCTTCGTGCTGGCCGGCTACGGGCAGATCTATCAGTCGGGCTGGTGGGATATCCACGTTTCCCCTCCGCACAACATCCGCGCGACGAATGCCAAAAAAGTGCTGTTCGGGCACATGCCTTTCCTGTGTATCGCGCTGGCGCACTTCACGCTGTTCGGCAATGCGCTGCTGTTTGTCGCTTTCCACGCTGCTGCACTGGCCTGTTCGGCAGTCGCCATGCGCTTCCCGCCGTTCTGGGCAGCGGATGGGCCGGCCGTTTCGAAGGAAACCGCACTGGGCGTTTGATGTGGTGGCTCAGATATCCGGGTTGGCAAGAAAGCCCGGATGGTCGCGCTCGATGCGTTCGCGCAGTGCGGCGGGGATGTCGGCAGGACCGGCGATCTTGCGGCCGATGATTTCCGAGAGCACATAACCCGCATCGGCATCCATGCCCATCCACGGATAGAAGCTCCACATCGTGGTGTGGCTCATGGTGGCGGGCACCAGGCTGAGCAGCGGGTTGTTGACGTCGGCCACCGAGGCGCAGAAATGCGTCACTTCCATCGGTTCACCCGCCAGACCCTTGGGTGCGCCTGGCACTGTTGGTGTGGCCGGGGCTGGAAACTGCGCGGCAAGCCGCTCGCTGCTCCAGACCGTGTCGCCGACCATCACCGGCGCGCCCACGTGGCCGTCAAAGGGTGCGCCCGGAAAGGAGGGCCGGATCAGTCCGCTGTCTTCGATCAGGTAGCGCAGGCGCAGACGATTGGCAGGAGGGGTGACCACCCGGCCGGTGTAGGGGTTGGTCCAGCTGTCCAGAAATGCGCCGGAATCCGCATCGATGTAGTAGCCCGCCTCGCTCATCTTTGACTCCCAGAGCCCGTCCGGCAGCCGGGTGAGGCGATTGAAGCCGATGCCGGTGATGCGCATCAGCCGTCTGGCGATTTCGCCGGGGCGCTTGCCCAGCACTTCACCCTGCCACCACCAGAGTACGGGCTGACCATCGCTGCGGGCGCGGATGCGTGCCAGTGCTGCAACCGGCGCTGATGTTGAAATTGCCATCGCATATCGGCTCGATTGAATACAGAATCGGAGTCTAATCGAAGTGACGCGGGCCAATGACCATGCACATCCTGATCGTCTACGCACACCCGGAGCCGGACTCCTTCAACGGCGCGATGAAGGATCTGGCCGTTGCCACCCTGAGCGGTGCCGGGCACCAGGTCGTGGTATCGGATCTCTACGCGCAGCATTTCAATCCTGTGGCTGGCAGTGGCGATTTTACTGCGCGTGCTGATCCGGCCCGGCTGGATATGGGTGCCGAGCAGGCACACGCGGCCCTCACGGGTGGCTTTGCCCCGGATGTGCAGCGCGAGATGGACCGCCTGCTTGCTGCCGATTTGCTGATCCTGCAGTTCCCGTTCTGGTGGTACTCGGTGCCGGCCATACTCAAGGGCTGGATCGATCGCGTATTTTCCTACGGTGTTACATACGACTTTGGCCGTACGTGGGATCAGGGTGTGATGCACGGCCGGCGTGCGATGCTGGCCTTTACCACCAGCGCACCGCCCACCGCCTCCATGCCAGACGGTCGCAACGGTGATCTCGAGCGCACGCTGTGGCCGCTGCATGCCGGCGTGCTCGCGCTGTGTGGTTACGATGTGTTGCAGCCCTTCGTTGCACATGCCGTTCGCTGGGTTGACGATGCCCAACGGCAGGTGATCCTCGCTGCCTGGCGCGAGCGGCTGCTCAATCTGGACCAGGACACACCGATGTTTTTCCAGAAGCTCGCGGACTACAGTCCTGATGGACGTCTGAAGGCCGACATCCAGCCGCGTACACCGGGTCAGCATCGTGGCCCGCGCCTGCATCTGCCGGATGCGGATTGAAGGGAGCACGTGCATGCAGCGCTGGCGAGTCGGCGACGTCACCATCACACGGATCATCGAGACGGAAGACGCATCGATGAGCGCGGCCATCATGCTGCCGGATGCGACACCGGCCAATCTCGCGCCTATCGAGTGGCTGAAGCCGCACTTTGTCACGGAGCAGGGGCAGCTCATCAGCAGCGTGCACTCGCTGCTGGTCGAGAGCTGTGGTCAGCGCATCGTCATCGACACCTGTCTTGGCAACGACAAGCCGCGCATCGTGCCGCAGTGGAACCGGCGTCAGGGGCGGTTTCTGGACGAGATCGCTGCCGCGGGCTTTGCGCGCGAGCGGGTCGACTTCGTGGTCTGCACCCATCTGCATCCGGATCATGTGGGCTGGAACACCATGCTGGTCGACGGCCGCTGGCTGCCAACCTTTCCGTCGGCGCGCTACATCTTCAGTGCGCAGGACTGGGAGTGGCTGGACCAGGCGCCCGTCAGCGCGCTGGGCGATTACGCCGGGGATTCGGTTCGACCGGTGTTCGACACAGGGCAGGGCGAATGCGTGGCGCCTGATTTCCGTATCACCGACGAGGTCTGGCTTGAATCGACGCCCGGCCATTCACCAGGCCATGTGTCGATACGCATCGCATCGTGCGGCGAGCAGGCGGTGGTGACCGGCGACCTGATGCACCATCCCTGTCAGCTGGCCCGGCCGCACTGGTCGAGTCCTTTCGATTTCGACAAACCGATGGCGCTGCGGACCAGACTGGATTTCATTTCTCGATACGGCGATACGCCGGTGCTGGTGTTTGGCAGTCACTTCGCCACCCCGTCGGCGGGGCGCATCGTGCGCGACGGGGATGCGTGGCGGCTGGCAACGTAGAGGCTTGCACTGATGACAAAACTTCTGTTTTGGCTGCTGCTGGCGAGCTCACTGGCGCTCAATTTCCTGATCTTCAGGGATCTGGCTGACATCAGCCAGTGGCTGATCCAGTCATCGCGTGAGGTGACGATGTGGGTCTGGTACAACCGTCAGCTGCTGGCGGTGGCGTCACTCGGTACGCTGCTGCTCGCCTGGCTGCTGTGGTTCCGCAACCGCGCGCTGTGCGGCCGCAAGACGCTG
>JBIJCV010000303.1:0-3017 GCA_044344525.1 Gammaproteobacteria bacterium
TCCGCGCAACGATGCTGCGCAAGCCGAAGCGCTCATCAATGGTGAAACCGCTGCGGTCATCATCGAGCTGGTGCAGGGTCTGGCGGGCGCCTTCGACCTGGACCCGGCCTTTGTCGCGGCAATCGCTGCTGCCTGCAGGCGGCATGGCGTGTTGCTGATCGTCGACGAAGTGCAAAGCGGTGTAGGCCGCACCGGCGCGCCCTTCGCCGCGCATTTGTATGGACTCAGCCCCGACATGCTGACCACCGCCAAGGCACTCGGTGGCGGTTTCCCCTGCAGCGCGCTGCTCCTGACTGAAGAACTGGCGGCCAAGCTCAAGTCCGGCGATCTGGGCACGACTTTCGGCGGCGGACCGATGGCCTGCGCGCTGATCAGCACGGTGATCGAGGTGATCAAGCGCGACCGTCTGCTGGAAAACGTCTGCACGCTGTCTGCCGAGCTGCGAAAGTCTGCCGTTGTCGGCCCCGTCATTGGTGTGCAGGGCCGCGGTTTTCTGCTCGGCCTGCGCTGTGACCGGCCGGCAAAGGACGTGCAGACGGCGCTGCTTGCGCGCGACATACTGGTGGGCACGAGTTCGGATCCTGCCGTGGTCCGGCTGCTGCCACCGCTGACTCTCGAACACCAGCACGTGCAGAAACTCTGCGCTGCGCTGGCCGATATTCGCTGAACAAAGGAACATCCATGGGTCTCAAGGTATTCAACGACCTCGCCGAGCTGAGCATTCCGGAAGTCGAGGCACTGCTGCAGCTGGCCCGCCGCCTGCAGACAAAACCGGAACCACAGGCGCTGGCCGGCAAGGTGCTGGCGCTGTTGTTCCTGAGTCCGTCGCTGCGCACGCTGTCATCGTTCCAGGCGGCGATGATCCGTCTGGGCGGTGGGGCCTTCGTGATCTCGCCAGACATGTCGATTCATGGCCTGGAAACGCGCTCGGGCATCGTCATGGACGGCGTCGCGGCAGAGCACCTGCGCGAAGCCATTCCGGTGATCAGTTCCTATGGCGATGCGCTGGGCATACGCGCCTTCGCCAACCGCGTGAGCCTGGCCGACGATCTGGCCGACAAGGAATTCATGGCCATGCGCGAACTGGTCAAAGTGCCGCTCATCAATATGGAGTCGGCAATCCAGCATCCCTGCCAGAGCCTGGCTGACTGGAAGACCATGGACGAACTTGGCATCCCCAAGCAGGGTGGCAAGTTCGTGCTGTCCTGGTCATGGCACCCGAAAGCCTTGCCGCTGGCCGTACCCTCCGCGACGCTGCACATGGCGGCGATGCGCGGCATGGATGTAACCGTGGTGCGCCCGGACGGTTTCGCACTGCCGCCGTCGATCATGGCTAAAGCCGAACAGGCGGCAAAACTGTCCGGCGGTTCGGTGCGCGAAACGAACCAGCGTGCTGAGGCCTACCAGGGCGCGCACGTGATCTACGCGAAGGAATGGGCGTCCACGCAGCACTACGGCGATCGGGTTGCCGACCAGAAGCTGCGCGAACAACTGCAGGACTGGATCGTGGATGAGCCCTGCTTTGCCAAAGCGCAGCCCGACGCTCGCTTCATGCACTGCCTGCCGGTACGGCGCGGGGTCGCCGTCACCGACCGCATCCTCGACGGACCACGCAGCGTGGTGATCCACGAAGCGCAGAATCGCATGTGGGGACAGATGGCCGTGGTGTACCAGATGATGGGCCCCGGCGCCTGACAACAGCTTCAAGCAGGAATATGAGCATGCAGAACACTCACCAGCGCGACGTCGTGGTCTCCGCCCTGAAACACGCGGCACCCTATATCCGCCTCTACAAGAAGAAGATCTTCGTCCTGAAAGCCGGTGGCGAAGTCTTTGCGTCCGACTCGGCGACGCATCATCTGCTGGAGCAGGTCGCACTGCTGCACCAGGTCGGGATCCGGGTCGTGCTCGTGCACGGCGGCGGCCCGCAATCCACCGAGCTGGCCCAGGCGCTGGGCGTGCCGACGCGCATGGTCGGCGGCCGTCGCGTCACTGACAAGCAGACACTCGATGTCAGCACCATGGTTTTGAATGGCCAGGTCAATACGCGCATCCTGGCCACCTGCCGGGAACTGCATCTGCCCGCCGTCGGCATCAGCGGTGTCGATGGCGGACTGATCAAGGCGCACAAACGCCCGCCGGTGGAAGTGGAAGGGCACGATGGCGGCCTGGTCGATTTCGGTTTCGTGGGTGACATCGATTCCGTCAATCCGGACGTGATTCAGGCCCAGCTCGACAACGGACTGGTGCCGATCGTCAGCCCGCTTTCGGCTGACGACGCCGGCACGGTGCTGAACATCAACGCTGATACCGTCGCTGCTGCCCTGGCAACGGCGCTGGGTGCTTCGAAGCTGATCCTGACCATGGGCGCACCGGGCATTCTGGAAGACCGCAACGACCCCTCTTCGCTGGTCTCCTATCTGGATCTCGATGATCTGCAGGAGCTGCGCAAGAACGGTTCGCTGGCCGAAGGCATGCTGCCCAAAGCCCGCGCCATCGAAGCGGCGGTGCGTGGCGGCGTGCCGCGCGTGCATCTGATTTCCTACAAAATCCGCGACAGCCTGCTGCTGGAGATCTTCACCAATGAAGGCACGGGCACGCTGGTCGTCGCGGACACCGACACGCTGACGCCTGAAGAACAGGAAGCCGGCGCCTGAACGCAGCATCGAGGTGCGTAGCATGAAACGTCTCTGGGACAAGGGCGAGCCGCTGGATGCACGGATCCTGCGCTACACCGCCGGTGAAGATCATCTGCTGGACGCACGGCTGCTTGCGTATGACGTGCGGGCATCCGTCGCCCATGCGCAGATGCTGCATGCGCAGAAGCTGCTGTCGGACGCCGACCTGACGGCGATCGTGGGTGGGCTGGAACTGCTGGGCGTGGCGCACGCCGCCGGCGAATGGCAGATCAGCCTGGACGAAGAGGACTGCCATACCGCACTCGAGCGGCGGCTGACCCTGGCGATCGGTGAAGCCGGCAAGCGCGTGCACCTCGGCCGTTCGCGCAACGATCAGGT
>JBIJCV010000304.1:0-3012 GCA_044344525.1 Gammaproteobacteria bacterium
CCTTGAACGCCAGCATGACATGCCGGCAAGATCAGAACTGCTGGAGAAGGCTACAGCGGACTCCGGCGACGACACCGGCCAACGCACCGCAATCCCCAGTATCGGCAATCAGGCGCTGGGCTGATCGGTCGTCACTGACTTGCCGCGCCGGTCGGTGTCGGGTGCCGCGCCGGACATGCTGGTTCCCCGCCCCCAGACCACCACCTCTGCCGTTTGCAGCAGGATCAGCAGATCAAGGATCAGACTGGCATTCTTGATGTAGTAAAGATCGTACTGCAGCTTCTCGCAGGCGTCCGCCACTGAAGCACCGTAAGGAAAATTCAGCTGCGCCCAGCCCGTCAATCCCGGCCGCACCCCATGGCGGTAGTAATAAAGCGGCACCTGCCGACTGAGCTCTTCGACAAACTCGGGGCGCTCTGGCCGCGGCCCGACCACGCTCATGTCGCCCTTGACGATATTGATCATCTGGGGCAACTCATCGATCCGGAAGCGGCGCAGGATCTTGCCTGCACGGGTGATCCGGTCATCACCGGCCGTGGACCAACGTGGCCCTGTGTGACGCTCGGCATCGACCCTCATGCTGCGGAACTTGTACAGCCAGACGATATTGCCGTGCCGACCAACCCGGGTCTGGCGATAGAACACCGGTGCACCGATACCATCCTCGATAACGATGGCAATGACAGCCAGCAGGGTCAAAGGCAAGGTAAGAATCAGCAGCACCACGCCAAAAAACACATCGAAAGCGCGTTTAAGCAGCCGGTAAATCAGGCTCGTCTCACTGCTTTTCTCATACAGCAGCCAGCTTGGACGGAGAATATCGAGATCCAGGTACTCGGTCTCACGCTCCAGAAAGTCCACCAGATCAGTTACGGGTACACCACGCTGCTTGAACTGCAGCAGAAAATCCATCGGCAACGTGCCACGCCGATCATCCAGTGCCACCACGATTTCATCGAACTTGTAGTTGATCGCATCGGCAGGATCGATGACCGGCTGAATGCCAAGTTCAGTCGCGCGTTCCCGCTCACCATTGAGCGCCACGAAGGCCACCGCTTCAAAGCGCCGGCGATCTGAACGACGCCGCAGCATACTGATCTTGGTCGCAAACTCCCCGGCACCGACCACCAGCACCCGTCGCTTGACGGGGTTGTCATCAATCAGGCGAAGCATGGCGAGGCGGACGCCAACCAGCATGACGCAGGCAATCAGCATGGCCAGCCCCATCACGCCGCGGCCAACGACAAAGAAGTCAGGAACCATGTAGAAAAACAGGATATTGGCCAAGCTGCCCACCAATACAGCCAGGAAGACTCTCGCGATGACTTCTTGCCGGGTCGGGCGCTGGCGCACACGGTAGAGCCCCATCGCCAGCATGCCGATCATGACCCAGAAGACAAACGAACTGGCTGGGTAGGGCGTGGCCTCGATGAACCATTCGATGCTCGCCCCGCTGAATGCGAAGCGCAGGTACATCGCCAGGAAAAACGCCAAAGTCGCGGCGACGAAGTCCGCCACGACCAGAAAGGCCACCGGGTTACCGTGGCCACGTTTACCAGCGCGAAACAGCTCCATAAACTCAGCGCGCGGCGGAACTGGGCATCATTTTTCGGGTTGCTCTAGCGTAACCACACGGCGTGCGGCGTTATCTGCATTGGAAGTATACGATTGAGGAAGCTGCTTTACTGTGCTGATTTCCACCATTTTCTCATCCCCGGTTGCCAACAGGTCGCCTCCAGCAAGACATGCTTGCAATACAGCAATCCGGGCCATAGTAAAAAACCGTGAGACTCGCCCCGTGAAGATGTAAAATCCTCCGTCACTAAGTGCTTGCGAAGCTCGACTTCATGCGGTTTACTGGCCGCGTGCAAGGGCAAACCCGTCGAAAGGCGGGGACGCAAAGCTACCGGTCTTCGGGCTCAAGCCCATGATAGCGGGGTTGCCAGTAAAGGGGTTCCTGGATCACCACAGTCTTCGTACTGTCGTGACCACAAACCCGTTCTGACATCCCCGTCGACACTCGGTACAGCGTTCAGCTGAACGCAAAGGGGATGGATAGATGGGGCAATCGGGACACTACTTCAGCAATATCGCAGCCCGATATCTGGCTGTCACTGTCATGGCGCTGAGCTTGGCTGCTTGTGGCGGTGGCGGTGGCGGTGGTTCCAGCAACACACCCTCTGGCACCGGCCAGAACCGGGCACCACAGATTTCCGGGGCCCCCGCGACGACCGCCCAGGTCGGTGCCGCCTATACGTTTTACCCAACTGCCTCGGACGCCGATGGCAATACACTCAGTTTCCAGATCTCCAGCCGGCCAAGCTGGGCATCTTTCGATACGGCATCGGGAGCGCTGACCGGCACCCCGACCAGCAATAACATCGGCACCAACAACAGTATCGTCATCAGCGTCAGCGATGGCACTGTCAGCACCTCCCTGCCGGCATTCTCGATTCAGGTGGAGGCTGCCCCACAGGTCAATCTGCCGCCCACAATCAGCGGCACGCCACCGACCAGCATCCTGGCTGGACGGGCATACAATTTCCAGCCGTCGGCATCCGATCCAAATGGTGATGGCCTGACCTTCTCAATCAGCAACAAGCCTGCCTGGGCAACATTCAATCCCGGCACTGGGCGCTTGTACGGAACACCGGGATCGGGTGACGTAGGCGCTTATACGGGTATCGTTATCCGCGTCAGCGACGGCACCACGACCGTCTCGCTGGCAGGATTCACGGTTACTGTCACGCAGGTCGCAAACGGCACCGCAACGATCTCCTGGGTCCCTCCGACGCAGAATACTGACGGTTCGCCGCTAACAGATCTGGGTGGCTACCGCATTTACTATGGCACCAGCGCCTCGAATCTGGACCAGGTGATCGAAGTTACCAACCCCGGTCTGGCGACCTACGTGGTACAAAACCTCTCAGCAGCCACCTGGTACTTTTGTGTACGGGCCTATCGTAGCGATGGCACGGAAAGCGCCCCATCAAATATCGGTAGCAAGACGAT
>JBIJCV010000019.1:0-10805 GCA_044344525.1 Gammaproteobacteria bacterium
TGACGGCGGTTTCCAGCTTGGTGCGCGCCAGCTGTGGTTTGTTCTGGCGCAGATAACTGATGCCGAGCTGCATGTTGTAGTCGGCAGCTTCATCCGGCGAACTTGGTGCCGGCTGTGACCCGGTGGTCGTGGTCACGCACCCGGTCAGCGCCAGGCCTGCAAGCAGTGCAATGATGACTGTCAGCTGTGCCATGTGACCTCATGCAGTCTGGTGCCCAGCGGCACCCGTACCCGGTTATTGACCTGGCCGGCCAGCTGTCCGCAGGCCGCCGCTATGTCATCACCCCGCGTGCGCCGGGTGATCGTCATGATGCCAGCATTGATCAGGATCTCGCGGAAGCGGTCAAGCGCTGCGCCTGAGGTACGCTGGTAGCCGCTGCCGGGGAATGGATTGAAGGGGATCAGGTTCAGTTTGGCCGGCCGGTTGGCCAGCAGCTTCACCAGCCCGCGCGCATGGCTCTCCGCATCATTGACGCCGGCCAGCATCACATATTCGAAAGTAATGCCGACGGCATTGGTGGTTTCAGCATAATCCCAGCAGGCATCGAGCAGCTCCGCGATCGGATGCCGCCGGTTGATCGGTACCAGCTGGTTGCGCAGTTCATCGTCTGGCGCATGCAGGGAGACTGCCAGCGCGACATTGGTTTCCTGCGCCAGCTTGCGAATCTGCGGTACCAGACCGGAAGTGCTCACCGTCACCCGGCGACGCGACAGCTGATAGCCCAGATCATCAATGAGCACAGAACAGGCCTGCACCACGGGCCGGAAATTGGCCAGCGGCTCACCCATGCCCATGAACACGATATTTGTAATCCGCGAACGGCCCGCAACCAGACCGAGCTGGTGCGTCGCGATGACCACCTGCGCGATGATCTCTGCCGCCGTCAGATTGCGGTTGAAGCCCTGGCGGCCGGTGGCACAGAAGGAGCAGTCGAGCGCGCAGCCCACCTGCGAGGACACGCACAGCGTCCCGCGCCCCTCCTCCGGAATGAACACCGTCTCGACGAGCTGGCCTGCACCGACCCGGAGCCGCCACTTCACGGTACCGTCGATCGACTCCTGACACGCATCGATTTCAGGCAGACGAAAGTCCACCACCAGTGCCAGCCGCTCGCGCAATGCCACCGACATGTCGGTCATGGCCGCAGGGTCGAGCACCCCGCGGCCATACATCCAGCGCATCAGTTGCCGGGCACGAAACGGCTTTTCGCCGTAGCCGGCAAAGACCTGCTCAAGCTCCGCCCGCGTCAGGCCCAGCAGGGCCTGACTTGAAGCAGCAAGTTGAACCGGTTCGTTCACCGGTACTTACCGGGTCCGCGGGCAGATATCGGCCTGGGCGAAGAAGAAGCTGATCTCCTGCCGGGCGGTTTCCACCGCATCCGAACCGTGCACGACGTTCTCTTCGATGCTGGCGGCAAAGTCCTTGCGGATCGTGCCCGCATCGGCCTTCTTCGGATCGGTGGCACCCATGATGCGCCGATGGGCCTCGATGGCGTTCTCGCCTTCGAGCACCTGTGCGATGACCGGACCGGTGGTCATGTAGCTGACGAGGTCACGGTAGAAAGGCCGCTCGCGATGTACTGCATAGAACGCCTCGGCCTGCGCCGTGCTCAGGTGCAGCATGCGCGCGGCAATGACCTTCAGGCCGGCCTGCTCGAAGCGACGATAGACTTCGCCGATCAGGTTCTTCTGTACGCCATCGGGTTTGATGATGGAAAGCGTTCGTTCAATCGTCATGGATGCTCCAGTACTCGCCAGTTGCAGAATTGTTCAGACAGAAAAACTTTCGCCGCAGCCGCACTCGCCCCTGGCCTTGGGGTTGCGGAAGCGGAAAGCCTCGTTAAGGCCCTCACGTACAAAATCGACTTCAGTGCCATCGATCACGGCCAGCGCGTCACGGTCAACGACGACCTGTACGCCAGCCTGCTCGAAGACCACGTCTTCAGGCGTCACCGACTCGGCAATGCTTACGACATAAGCCATACCGGAGCAGCCAGTGCGGCGGATACCGATACGCAGGCCCACGCCGGCAGCTGCATTGGCAGGATCAGGGCTGCCAATGAACGCGCGCGCCCTTTTCAGGGCGTTCTCAGTCAATACGACCGCCACCATCAATTCCTCTTGCAGGGGGAATACGCCGGGCGCCATTGTCCCAAGCTGCCAAGCAGTTGTGCAAGGCATCCTGGATGAACAGCAACCGGCCGGCCTTCAGCGCCGGTACATCGAGCGGTGCGCACAGGCTCAGGGGGTCGAAAGCCAGCAATTCCGCTGGCGTACGGCCAGTGAGCAGCCCGGCAGCAAAACTGCAGGCAGCGATTACATGCGGGCAGCCATAGGCCCGCCACGCCAGCGCCACGACTCGTCCGGCCTCGATCCGCAGCTGAAAAACCACCCAGGCGCCCTGCTCAACAGCTCCCCCTTCGCCACACACCAGCGTGCCCGGACCGGGTGCCAGTGTCCCGCTGTGCCGGGGTGCGGCGAAATGCCGGGCAACCTCGCTGGAATAGTCCATGCCTCAGGCTCCCGCCACGCTGACGGGACTGAAACTGCGCAGATGCCCCACGGCCTGCCGTACGCAGTCGACAGCAAAATCGATTTCGGCCGCAGTACTCGGGCGGCCGAAAGAGAAGCGAATCGAGCTCTGGGCCAGCGCTGCCGGGCGGCCGAGCGCACGCAGTACATACGAGGCTTCATTGCTCAGACTGGTGCAGGCCGAACCGCTGGCCACGCACAGGTCGGCGAGACTGTAGAACAGACTCTCGCCCTCTACACCTTCGATGCTGACATTGAGTATGTGTCCGCTCCGCTGCCGGGCATGCCCGTTCAGCAGCACGCCGGGCAACCCCTGCAGACCGGCCCAGAGACGGTCACGCAGCATGTTCACATGCTGTACCTCCTCAGGCAGACGCTGTGCCGCCAGACGAAATGCCTCGCCCATGCCGGCCACCTGATGGGTCGCAACCGTACCTGGACGCAGACCCCGCTCCTGACCTCCGCCGAACAGCAAGGGCGACACCCGCCGCACGCGCTCCTGATCGATGAACAGCGCCCCGACGCCCTTCGGCCCGTACAGCTTGTGCGCCGAGAGCGACAGCAGATCAATCTGCTGGACGCGCACATCAAGCACTTCACGGCCGGCACTCTGCGCGGCATCCACGTGCAGCAGCACGTCATGACGCCGGCAGATCGCACCGATTGCCGCGATGTCCTGTATCACACCCGTTTCGTTGTTGACGTGCATCAGCGAGACCAGAACCGTATCCGGCATCAGCGCCGCTTCGACCGCCGCCGGCGCGATCAGGCCATCGGCGCCCGGCTTGAGCCAGGTGATGCGCCAGCCCTGCGTGGCCAGATGCCGGCAACTCTCGATGACCGCCTTGTGTTCGGTGAGCGATGTCACCAGGTGCCGGCCGCGCGCCTGACGAAACTGCGCTGCGCCGAGCACGGCCAGATTGTCCGCCTCGGTCGCACCCGAGCTGAAAATGATTTCAGCCGGCCCGGCGTTGATCAGCGCCGCCACCTGCGCACGCGCAGTCTCGACCAGCGCCTGCGCCCTGCGCCCGGCAGCGTGACCGAGTGCGGCAGGATTCGCAGCGAGTGCCGGATTGTGCAGGCACTCTGTCATCAGCTCGGCGACGGCCGGGTCGACCGGTGTGCTGGCCGCGTAATCGAGGTAGACGGGCAACTGCATGCTCAGGACTTCGGCCGGGGGCCCGATCCCGGTGCCACGGCACTGAGAATCCCGCGCAGGATATTCAACTCGTTCTCATCCACCTGCGCGCGATTGAACAGCCGGCGCAGGCGGCGCATCAGATGGCGCGGATTCTGCGGATTCAGAAATCCGCTGGCCAGCAACACGCGCTCAAAGTGCTCGTAGAAAAGCTCCATTGCCGCGGGACCGGCCAGCGGCGATTCACGCGGCGGCAGCTCGCGCTCGAGTATCTGCTGCTGGCGCAGTTCGTAGGCGATGATCTGCACCGCCTGGGAAAGGTTCAGCGAGGTGTAGTCCGGGTTGGCCGGGATGTAGACGATCGCACTGCACAGGTCGAGTTCTTCGTTGGCGAGTCCCGAGCGCTCCGGGCCAAAGACCAGGGCGACCGGCTTGCTGGCCGCCTGCTCCATGGCCTGCCGTGCACACTCACGCGGATCCATCTCGGGGCAGCCAATGCGCCGGTGGCGGGCACTGGCACCGAGCACCAGGCCGCAGCCCTCCAGCGCTTCCGGCAGGCTGGCGACCACCCGCGCACCATGCAATACATCCTGGGCTCCGGAAGCCATCGCGCGGGAATCGGTACAGATATGGTCGGGTGGCGGGTTGACCAGATACAGCTGGTCAAAGCCCATGGTCTTGATGGCCCGCGCAACCGAACCGATATTGCCAGGGTGGGTCGGCTCGAAGAGCACGAAACGGATGTCGGCTGAACTGGACATAGGCCGGCATTGTAAGCTGGCGGCCCGGGCGTTGATGCGTACAATGGCCGCCCCGCGCGACAGGCAGACATATCCATGCAGGCAATGCTGAATACGGCCATCCAGGCGGCACGGCGCGCCGGCGATATCGCCATCCGCTCGCTGTCACGCCTCGATCAGCTCGAGATCAAGGCCAAGGCCCGCAATGAATATGTCACGCAGGTCGACCATGCGGCTGAACAGGCCATCATCGAGAGCATCCACAAGCGCTACCCGGACCACGCGATCCTCGCCGAAGAATCCGGGCGCCATGGCAGCAGCGAGTTTGTCTGGATCATCGATCCGCTCGACGGCACGACCAATTTCCTGCACGGCTTCCCGACCTTTTCCGTCTCGATCGCGCTGCGCAAACGCGACATCCTGGAGGTCGGCGTGGTCTACGATCCCTGTCGCCAGGAGTTGTTTACCACCATGCGCGGGCGCGGAGCGCAGCTGGATGGCAAGCGCATCCGCGTCAGCGAACGCAAGGAACTCGAAGGCACCCTGATCGGCACCGGTTTCCCCTATCGCAGCAATACCCGCTGGATGAAAACCTATCTGGGCATGCTCGGCAGCGTCATGGAAAACACGGCGGGCGTACGCCGCCCGGGTTCCGCTGCGCTCGATCTGTGCTATCTGGCCGCCGGCCGGCTGGATGGTTTCTTCGAATTCGGCCTGGAGATCTGGGACGTGGCCGCCGGCACGCTGATGATCCAGGAAGCAGGCGGCATCGTCAGTAACCTGACCGGTACCGGCTCACATCTGGACAGCGGCAACGTACTGGCGGGCAACCTGAAAGTGCACGATGCGCTGCGCGACCTGCTGGCACCGCACCTGAACGCCGATACCGGACCAGCCTGAGGGCCGCGGCGGGGTCCGAGACCGGACTGCCGCCTGTCACCCCGATCGGGGTCAGGGCAGAGAGTCGGCCCCGGCTTCGCCCTCGCCCTTCTCCTGCTTCGGCGGCATCAGGTCTGCGGCCGTCGCCTTGAGTTCAAGCGCCAGGGCACTCGCAATGAAGATCGACGAATAGGTACCGACAATGATACCGATGGTCAGTGCAGTGGAGAAACCACGCAGCGTCTCACCACCGAAGAACAGCATGGCGATCACCATCAGCATGGTCAGGAAACTGGTCATGATCGTACGACTCAGCGTCTCGTTGACCGAGATATTCATGATCTCTTCCGGTTCGCCACGGCGAATCTTGCGAAAGTTTTCGCGGATCCGGTCGAAGACGACGATGGTGTCGTTGACCGAATAGCCGACGATCGCCAGCATCGCGGCGAGCACGGACAGGTCGAAAGTGAGGCCGGTCAGCGCGAAGAAACCCAGCGTGACTATCGGATCATGCAGGGTTGCAACGATGGCGCCGAGCCCGAACTTCCACTGAAAACGCAGCATGATGTAGGCCATGATCATGATCAGCGCGAACATCATCGCCAGCGCGCCCTGTTCGGTCAGTTCCTCACCGACCTGCGGACCGACAAACTCCGTACGGCGCATTTCCACAGTCGGGTCGCCAGCCTTCAGCACGGCGATGACTTGTTCGGCCACGACTTTGTTATCGAGGCCTTCGCGCGGCAGGATGCGGATCATTACATCGGCGGCCGTACCGAAGTTCTGCACCTGGGCATCACCGAAGCCCCTGGCGCCCAGCCGTTCACGTATGTCCGGCAGGTTCGCAGGCCCCTGGTAGCTGAGTTCCAGCAGCACGCCGCCGGTGAAGTCGATACCGAAGTTGAGCCCGCGCACACCGGGAATCACCAGGATAAGCGACCCGATCATCAGGAGCGCCGATACCGCGCCCGCCAGGCGCCGCTGGCCGAGAAAGTTCAGGTTGGTGGTTTTGTTGAAAAAATCCATGCTGCCATCCGTCAGACAGAGAGTCGCTCGACCTTGCGGCCACCGTAGACCAGGTTCACGAGCGCACGCGTTACCGTCAGCGCCGTGAACATTGAGGTCATGATTCCGAGGCACAGCACCACGGCAAAGCCCTTGATCGGCCCGCTGCCAAAGGCGAACAACACAACGCCCGCGATCAACGTGGTGATATTCGAATCCGCGATCGTCGAAAACGCCTTGTCGTAACCGGCCGAGATGGCCGCCTGCGGCGTAGTGCCGTTACGGACCTCCTCGCGGATACGTTCATTGATGAGCACGTTGGCATCGACTGCCATGCCGATGGTCAGCACGATGCCGGCGATACCCGTCAGGGTCAGCGCCGCCTGCAACAGCGAGAGCAGTGCAACGATCAGAACCACGTTGACCAGCAAGCCGAGATTCGCAATCAGGCCGAATGAGCGGTAGTAAACCGCCATGAAGAGACCGACGAACAGGAAGCCGTATAGAAAGGCCGCAACACCGCGATCAATGTTGTCCTGACCGAGGCTCGGGCCGATGGTGCGCTCCTCGATCTTGTACACGGGTGCCGCCAGGGCACCAGCACGCAGCAGCAGGGCAAGATCGCGCGCTTCAAAGGTATCCAGACCAGTGATCTGGAAGCTGCTGCTGAATACACCATTGATGGTCGCAACGTTGATGACTTCGCGCTCGACACGCGGAACTTCGATCTTCTTGCCATCCCGCTCGACCGTCTCGCGCTTCTGCTCGATGAAGACCACCGCCATCGGCTTTTTCAGGTTCTCGCGGGTGGTTTCCAGCATGCTGCGTGCGCCCTTGGCGTCGAGGCGCACGTAGACGGCAGCCTGACCCTGATCGAAACCCTGGCTGGCATCCACGAGTTGATCGCCGGTCACGATGGTGCGTCGCTTGAGCAGCACCGGCCCGCCATCGCGCATCTGGAACAATTCGCAACCCAGCGGAGCGCGACCTGTGCGCTCGGCCTCGAGCGGATTCTCGTCATCGCAGACCAGTCGGAACTCAAGCGTAGCCGTGGCACCGAGCACGCGCTCGGCCTGGGCCGGATCCTGCACACCGGGCAGCTGGACCACGATGCGGTCGACGCCCTGACGCTGCACTACCGGTTCGGCAACGCCGAGTTCATTGACACGATTGCGCAGCGTAGTGACGTTCTGCTGGATGGCGAAATCCTGCCGCTCCTTGATCTGTACCGGCGTCATCTGCACAACGATCACCGTCGATCCGCCGCTGCTGCGCCGCTCGATGTCGAGATCCGGGTCCGAATCCTTCAGCAGTTGCTCGGCACGATCGGCATCCGCAGCATCCGGCAGGCGAATCAGTACTTCATCTCCGGTGACGCTGATGCTGCGGCGAATGCGGTTGTCACGCAGCAGCTTGTTGAAATCGCCCGCATAGCTGTCGAGCCGCTGCTTGATGGCTGTGGACATATCCACTTCAAAGAGAAAATGCACGCCGCCACGCAGGTCCAGGCCCAGCGGTACCGGCCGCAAGCCGATGGCGCGCAACCAGGCGGGTGTATTGGGCGTCAACGTCAGCGCGACCAGATACTCCTTGCCAAGCCCCAGACGCAGTGAATCGGCTGCCTTCAGCTGTATGTCCACCGAGGGGAAACGCACCATCAGGCGGCCCTTTTCGATATAGGGCATGGCACCTTCGATCTGCTGGGAGGCGATCACCTGGTTGACGCGTTCGATGCCGCTGTCGGTCAACGGCTGGCCACTGGCCAGGCCAACCTGCACTGCCGGCGCTTCACCGAACAGGTTGGGCAGCGATATCAGCAGGCCAGCCACTACGGCAATGACCACCAGCAGATTTTTCCAGAGCGGAAAGCGATTCATGAGCAGCAGATTCCCGAAATTCCGGCGGGCAAACTTGAGTCAGGCCGCAAGGTCAGTTGCCGGTATCGGGCAGACATGATCTCAGGCCTGGTTGGTATCACGCGTTCTTGATCGTACCCTTCGGCATCACCGCACCGATGGTATGGCGCTGGACGACGACCTCGACGCCACTGGCGATCTCCACATGCAGGAAGTCGTCCTTGATGCTGGTCACCTTGCCAAGCACACCACCGGCCGTAGTGACCTCGTCACCGACGGCCAGACTCGCCATCAGTGCCTTGTGTTCCTTCTGACGTTTCTGCTGCGGCCGCATGATCATGAAATAGATGACCAGCAGGATGATGACCATCGGCAGCATGCTGACCCACGGATCCTGTGCCGGAGCGGCGGCGCCCTGCGCCATTGCGTCCTGGATGAAAAAGCCCATTTATTGACCTTGATTCGCTGAAAAACGGCGCGCCATTATGGCATGGAAACCGCGGATTGCTGCCGGGCCAGAAAGTCGGCAGCGAAAGCATCCAGCTCTCCCCGCCCAATTGCGGCACGCAACCGGGCCATCAGCTGAACATAAAAATGCAGGTTGTGGATGGTATTGAGCCGCGAGCCGAGCATCTCGCCACACTGGTCGAGGTGCCGCAGGTAGGCGCGACTGTAGTGCTGGCAGGTGTAGCAGCTGCAACCCGGCTCGATGGGCAGCGGATCGTCGCGATACCGGGCATTACGGATCCGTACCACGCCATCGCCGGTGAATAGCGAACCGTTGCGGGCATTGCGCGTGGGCATCACGCAGTCGAACATGTCCACGCCACGGAGCACGGCCTTGACGATATCGGAGGGCGTGCCGACCCCCATCAGATAGCGCGGCTTTGTCGTCGGCATCTGGGGCAGGAGATGGTCGAGAATCCGCAGCCGGTCATCTTCCGGCTCACCGACCGACAGGCCGCCGATCGCCAGGCCATCAAAGCCGATCGCCACCAGTCCAGCCAGCGATTCGCTGCGCAATGCCTCGTGCATGCCGCCCTGCACGATGCCGAATAGCGCCGAGCCGGCCTGCGGCGCCGTACCAGCGTCGAAGGCTTCCCGGCTGCGCGCCGCCCAGCGCAGCGAGAGTTCCATCGAGGTGCGTGCTACAGCCTCGGTGGCCGGATAGTCGGTGCACTCGTCAAAGATCATCTGGATATCGCTGCCGAGCTGCGCCTGCACCTGCATGGCGCGCTCCGGCGACAGGAAAACCAGACTGCCGTCGATGGGCGCGCGGAACTCGACCCCCGCTTCGCTGATCTTGTTCTTGGTGGCGAGGCTCCAGACCTGAAACCCGCCCGAATCGGTCAGGATCGGCCGCTGCCAGTGCATAAAGGTGTGCAGGCCACCGAGCGCCTGCATCAGTTCACCGCCCGGCCGCAGCATGAGATGAAAGGTATTACCGAGAATGATCTGCGCGCCCAGCGACTCCAGATCCTCGGGTGTCAGTGTCTTGACCGCGCCATAGGTGCCGACCGGCATGAACACCGGTGTGTCGACGCTGCCGTGCGCAAGCGTCAGCCGGCCGCTGCGCGCCGCACCATCGGTAGCCTGCAGCTCAAAGGCAAAGACCGCGCTCATGACGACCCGGCATCCCGACACAGAAACATCGCATCTCCATAACTGAAAAAGCGGTAGCGGCGGGCGACCGCTTCCCGATACGCGGCCATCACCCGCTCCACACCACCGAAGGCTGCGACCAGCATCAGCAGCGATGACTCCGGCAGATGGAAGTTGGTGATCAGCGCATCCACCACCTGAAAACGGTAACCCGGACGGATGAACAGGCTGGTCTCACCGTCAAAGGGCCGCAACACACCACTTGCCGCTGCTGTCTCGAGTCCGCGCACCGCAGTAGTGCCCACTGCCACCACGCGTCCGCCGCGCGCGCAGCAACTGGCCACCGCCGCGCAGAGTTCGGCTGATACGTTCAAACGCTCGGCATGCAGGCGGCCGGTCTTCAGCTGATGTGGCCGCAGTGGCGCGAAAGTGCCCGCACCGACGTGCAAGGTCAAGCGGCCAAACTCCACACCCTGTGCAGAAAGTCTGGCGAGCAGCGCGGCATCGAAATGCAGGCCGGCCGTCGGCGCCGCCACTGAACCACGCTCACGGGCATAAACCGTCTGGTAGCGTTCCCGGTCGGCGGTTGCATCCGTCCGGCGGATATAGGGCGGCAGCGGCACATGGCCGGCCTGATCGAGCACCTCGACCACCGGTCGTGCGAAACGCAGCACGAAGAATTCATCCTGGCGGCCGAGCACCGTTGCACTGACTTCACCGTCGAAGCTCAGGGTGCTGCCGGGCTTCGGCGCATGGCTGGAGCGCAACTGGACCAGCGCCTCATCCGTTGACAGCACCCGCTCCAGCAACATCTCTACCCGGCCACCGCTGACCTTGGCACCAAACAGGCGGGCCGGCAGGACCCGGGTGTCGTTTGCCACCAGCAGGTCACCCGGCCGCAGCAGCGCTGGCAGATCGGCAAAGTGCCGGTCGACAGGCTCCCCTCCCGGCCGGACCTCCAGCAGTCGGCTCGCCGTGCGCTCAGCCAGCGGCTGCTGGGCGATCAGCTCCGCGGGGAGCGCAAAATTGAATTCAGCGGGATCCATGCCGGGC
>JBIJCV010000041.1:0-8931 GCA_044344525.1 Gammaproteobacteria bacterium
GCCGAACTGGTCGCCGAGTCCATGCGGACAGACTCAGCTGACCTGCTGGCTGCTTCAGATGGTGATGGCGACCGGAACATGATTCTCGGCCCCGGCTTTTTCCTGTCGCCGGGTGACAGCGTTGCGATGATGCTGGCCTCCTTGCATCTGCTGCCCGGCTACCGGAACGGGGTACCCGGCGTGGCGCGATCGATGCCGACCAGCCGCGCGCTCGACGTGGTTGCCGCAGAACTCGGCATCCCTTGCTACGAAACACCGACCGGCTGGCGATTTTTCTGCAATCTGCTCGAGGCCGGGCGGATCGGCCTCTGTGGTGAGGAAAGCTTTGGCACGAGCTCGGCGCATGTTCGCGAGAAAGACGGCCTGTGGGCGGTACTGTTCTGGACAAACCTGCTGGCTATCCGGGGCTGCAGCCTGAAAGAAATTGCCAACGAGCACTGGCGACACTATGGCCGCCATCACTATCAGCGCTGGGACTACTTTACTGCCGATACGGCATCCGCCAATGAACTGATCACTGCGCTGCGGGCCGCACTGCCCGTCTTCCACGGCAAACAAACCGGCAATGCAAGGATCGAGACCGCCGACGATTTCCACTACCGGGATCCGGTCGACGACAGCGAATCGAGCCATCAGGGCATTCGACTGGTATTCAACGACGGCGCAAGGATCGTCTACCGGCTGTCGGGCACCGGCACCTCCGGAGCGACCCTGCGGGTCTACCTGGAACGCCATGTCCGGGACGCGGGCGCAATCGGCCAGGATTCCGCAGAAGTCCTCGCCCCACTCGGTCAGCTCGCCGCACAATTGGCGCGCATCAGCCACTTCATCGGACTGGAAGCGCCCACCGGCCGGATCTGAAGCATGCCCGACCGCAGGCTATGGGCGCGCCCTGCGCTCAATGCCCGTCGTACTGAGAATCCGGCTGGCAATCTCTTCGATCGAGAACTGTGTGGTGTCGACCCAGCTGATCTGGTAACGGCTGTACAGCGCCTCCGCGCCGCGTAACTCGTAGCGCACCTGCTCCGCCGAGGCGTAACGACCTTCCGGACGCCGCTCCCGACGAATCTGCTGCAGTCGCTCGGGCGAGATGCTCAACCCGAACAGCTTATGGCGATACGGTTCCAGCACCTTCGGCAGACGCCCTGTTTCGAACTCGTCTTCGGACAGCGGATAGTTGGCCGCAAACACCCCGTAGGACAGTGCGAGGTAGAGACAGGTCGGCGTCTTGCCGGAACGTGACACACCCAGCAGAATCACATCTGCACGCGCGTAATCATTGGTACGTGCGCCATCGTCGTTGTTCAGCGCGAAGTTGGTCGCCTCCATGCGCAGGTCATAACTGCCCGCGTCTTTCATGCCATGCGCACGTCCCGACGTATGCGAAGAGCGCACCAGAAGCTCCCGCTCCATCGGGCCCAGATAGGTGGCGAAGAAATCCAGAAACAATCCGTTGACGCCGGCGAAACGCTCGCGGACATGGTCATGCACCAGCGTGCTGAAAATGATCGGTCTGTTGCCGGTTTCGCCAACTCCGGCGTTGATTCGCCGCAGGGTTTCATCCGCCTTGTCAACCGTATCGATAAATGGCACAGTCACTTGGTCGAATTCGTATTCATCAAACTGCGTTAACAGGCTGCGACCCAGTGTTTCTGCGGTCACACCGGTCTGGTCTGACAGAAAAAATACGACGCGTCGATTGATGTTTTTCTGGGTCATTGCGGACTGACTTCGTTGGCTGCGATGAGTCGATCATGGCCGGTCGGGACATTGGAGGCAACTTGGAACCTTACGTAATTCCCCTGCAGTCACTGCGGCTCACCGATGTTCATCGCGTGGGGGGCAAGAATGCATCGCTCGGCGAGATGATCGGCCAACTCTCCGCACTGGACGTGCGGGTGCCTGGCGGATTTGCCACGACGGCACATGCTTACCGGGAGTTTCTGCACCAGGATCATCTCGATGAGCGCATCGACAAGCTGCTCAGCGAGCTTGACGTAGACAATATCGAGCAACTCACCCGCTACGGAAAAACCATCCGCGACTGGATTCTGGCCGCTCCCCTGCCGCCAGCGCTGCTGGCTGCCATTGAATCCGCGTGGAAGTCGATGCATGCAGAACATCCCGGGGAGATGGCCGTAGCCGTCCGCTCCTCGGCCACGGCTGAAGACCTGCCCGAGGCGTCATTCGCCGGCCAGCAGGAAACCTTTCTGAATATCCGCGGTCTGCCCCGACTGATCGAGGCCGTGCACCATGTGTTTGCCTCGCTGTACAACGACCGCGCCATCGCCTATCGCGTCCACCAGAACTTCGACCACAAGCTGGTGGCACTGTCGGTCGGCGTACAGCATATGGTGCGCTCGGACCTCGGCTCCAGTGGTGTCATGTTCACGCTGGATACCGAGTCCGGCTTTCGCGACGTGGTATTCATTACCTCGGCCTGGGGACTCGGCGAAACCGTGGTCCAGGGTGCGGTAAATCCGGATGAATTCTATGTCTACAAGCCAGCCCTGCGCAGCGGACATCAGGCGATTCTGCGCCGCAAGCTCGGCACGAAAAAACTCCGCATGGTGTTCAATGATCAGCCAGAGCCGGGGCGGACAGTGCGCACGGAAGATGTCACGCCGGCTGACTCTGCGCGCTTCTCACTGACGGACCAGGACGTTGAGACACTGGCCCGCTACGCCCTCGTCATCGAGTCGCACTACAACTGTCCGATGGATATCGAATGGGGCAAGGACGGGCGTGATGGCCAGATTTATCTGCTGCAGGCCCGACCGGAAACCGTGCAGAGTCGCTCCGGCAATACGCTGCTGCGCTACCGGCTGAAAGGCCATTCCAAGGTCCTGGCCCGCGGGCGCAGCATCGGGCAGCGTATCGGCGCCGGGCCGGCACGCATCATCGCCAGCACTGCCGAGATGGGTCTGGTGCGTGATGGCGACGTGCTGGTTGCCGACATGACTGACCCGGACTGGGAACCGGTCATGAAGCGTGCCTCGGCGATTGTCACCAATCGCGGTGGACGCACCTGCCATGCCGCGATCATTGCCCGCGAACTGGGCATCCCTGCCGTCGTGGGCTGCGGCGATGCGACCCGGCTGATCAAGGATGGAACACCGGTAACCGTGTCCTGTGCCGAAGGCGATGAGGGCCTGGTCTACGACGGCATCCTGGATTATGAGCAGCAGAAAATCGAACTCGCCAATCTGCCACCACTGCCCGTCAAGATCATGATGAATGTCGGCAATCCGGATTGCGCCTTCGATTTCTCCAGCCTCCCCAACCACGGGATCGGCCTGGCGCGGCTGGAGTTCATCGTCAACCGCATGATCGGTGTGCACCCCAAGGCCATTCTGGATTTCGAGCGCCTCCCTGCTGACATCAAGGAAGTGGTACGCGAACAGGCTGCCGGCTATGCCGACCCGGTGGAGTTCTTCGTGGCCCGACTGGCTGAAGGCATCAGCACCATTGCGGCTGCCTTCGCACCCAACCCGGTCATCGTGCGCCTGTCTGATTTCAAGTCAAACGAATACGCCAATCTGATCGGTGGCAAGCAGTATGAGCCGCACGAAGAAAACCCGATGCTCGGTTTTCGCGGCGCCTCGCGTTATGTTTCCGAGAGCTTCAAGCCCTGTTTTGAACTGGAATGCCGGGCGCTGCGGCGGGTGCGCGACGACATGGGCCTGACCAACGTCGAGGTCATGGTGCCGTTTGTACGCAGCGTCAGTGAGGCGCGACGCGTAACAGAACTGCTGGCAGAAAACGGGCTGCGGCGCGGTGACAACGGCCTGCGCCTGATCATGATGTGCGAGCTACCGACCAATGCGCTGCTGGCAGATCAGTACCTGCAGTATTTCGACGGCATGTCGATAGGCTCCAATGACCTCACCCAGCTGACGCTGGGACTGGATCGCGACTCAGGTTTGATCGCTGACCAGTTCGATGAACGCGACGAATCGGTGCGGATGCTGATCAAGATGGCCATCGATGCCTGCAAGAAGCAAGGCAAGTACATCGGCATCTGCGGACAGGGTCCATCCGATCATCCGGACTTTGCCCGCTGGCTCGTATCCGAGGGCATCAGCAGCATTTCCCTGAATCCGGATACGGTTATCGAGACCTGGCTCTTTCTGGCCGGGAAAACCGTATAGCCGGTCACCCTATTCTGCACAGCCGATCAGGAGTCTGGTCATGACCACAGCCTACTGGTGCGTATTTGTGGCGATGTTTCTGCCCATTGTCTGGGCCGGTTTTTCGAAGGCCGGAACGAAGGGTTTCGACAATGCCCGGCCCCGTGACTATCTGGCCAGCCTGCAGGGCTGGCGTCAGCGGGCAAACTGGGCCCAGGCCAACTCATATGAGAGCTTTCCACCGTTTGCCGCAGGCGTAATCATTGCGCATCTGGCCGGCACAGCTCAGCCCACCATCGACATGCTTGCAGTGGGCTATATCGCCGCACGTATCCTCTATGGAATTTTTTATATTGCTGACCGCCCTACCCTGCGCTCGCTGGTCTGGGTCGCCGGTCTCGGCTGCATCATCGGTCTGTTCGTCACTGCGGCCTGAACCGTTCCGGTATCCGGCGCTCAGCCGGTCACGGCTGGCAACTGCAACAATTGCGTCCGGTAGTGGCGCAGCTCCGCAATCGATTCGTGTATGTCAGCCAGCGCCAGGTGCTCGGTGTTCTTGACCACACCTTCCAGGGCAGTTGGCACCCACAACCCGGCCAGAATCTTCAGCGTCGAAACGTCCAGATTGCGGTAATGGAAGAACGCCTCAAGCGCCGGCATCTCGCGCGCCATGAACCTGCGGTCCTGACAGATGCTGTTCCCGCACATCGGCGACGCCTTGGGCGCCAGATGCTGGGCCAGGAAGGCCAGCGTCTGTTGCTCAGCCTGTGCAGCCGTCACCCTGCTCACACGGACCCGTTCGGTCAGGCCCGACTTGCCGTGCTGCCGGGTATTCCACTCGTCCATCTGCGCGAGCACTGCATCGCTCTGATGAATCGCCAGCACCGGCCCCTCGGCAACGACGCGAAGATCGGCATCGGTGACGACCGTTGCAATCTCGATGATAGAATCGTTCTGGCAATCGAGACCGGTCATCTCCAGATCTACCCAGATCAGTCTGTGCATCTGCGCACTCATCAGCCAGGATCCTCGCAAAACAATGATGGCAACTGACGCCGCGCGGGATTCTAGCAAAGCTGGTCTGGTAATCGCGGCCCATGGCCGGCGCGGCATTCTCGAAACGGCCGAGGGCAGCCCCCTGCCCTATGTGGTCCGCGGCCGGCATCTGCAGGTCTGCTGCGGGGATTTCGTGCATTGGCAGGCCTTTTCTGCCGGCGATCCAGTGGTCGTCAGCGGAGTTCACGCGCGCAGAAACCAGCTGAGTCGGCAACCCTCCCGGGGCAGCAAGCCGGAAACCATCGCTGCCAATATCAGCCATTTGATCGTGGTCATGGCTGCGCTGCCGCTCCCGGACCTGTTCATCACCGACCGTTACCTGTGCGCCGCACGTCTGATGGATGCGGAGGCGGCAATCGTCTGGAACAAGGTCGATCTTGCCGCACTGCCGATGGCAGAGCTCGCGACCTATTCTGCGATCGGCTACCCCCTGTTTCCGGTATCAGCCGTTACGGGATCCGGTATCGAAGCCCTGCTCAGCTGGTCAGGCAGTGGCGTAAGCCTGCTCGCCGGCCAGTCTGGCGTAGGCAAGTCGTCGCTGCTGAATCGACTGGTGCCCGGTTCCGATACGGCAACCGGCAGACTCTCGACCGCCAGTGATGAAGGACGCCACACCACGACGGCTTCGATCATGTACACGCTGCAGGGTGGCGGTCGCCTGATCGATACCCCGGGAGTACGGGATTTCGTCCCGTCCATACCGGATCTGCGCGATATTGCCCATGGCTTCGTGGAGATTGGCGCAACTGGCCGCGACTGCCGGTTTGCTGATTGCAGTCACCTGCGGGAACCGGACTGCGCAGTAAATGCAGCGGTCCAGAAAGGTCGCATCGACAGCCGGCGCTACGAAAGCTATAGACGGCTCATGAACCTCGCCAACCAGGCCGCCGGACAGGCTTACTGATCAGCGCCGATATGGGTACGCGCAGCGATCGCGTGCGACAGGGTACCGGCATCCACATACTCGAGCTCACCGCCCATCGGCACGCCATGCGCGATGCGCGTGGCGCGAATCCGGCGTTCCCGCGCAATGCTGGCCAGATAACCGGCGGTTGCCTCGCCCTCCACCGTGGCACTGGTAGCCAGAATCAGTTCACGCGTCTTGCCATCGACGAGCTGCTGCTCAAGCAGGGGAATGCCCAGTTCAGCCGGACCGATACCGTCGAGTGGAGAAAGCCTGCCCATCAGCACGAAATAGCAGCCTCTGTAACTGCCAGACTCCTCGATCGCCACGACATCGGCGGGCGTCTCAACGACGCACATCAGGCCATGATCACGACGCGCATCGCCACAGATCATGCACAGATCCGCTTCGGCAAACATCCGGCAGCGGGTACAGAGACCCACCTTGTCCAACGCCGCCTGCAGCGCCGCGACGATCCGCCCTGCACCGTCCCGGTCACGATCGAGCAGATGAAAAGCCATGCGCTGTGACGACTTGGGCCCGACGCCAGGCAAACAGCGCAGGGCGGTCAACAAATCCTGAAGAAGCGGCGTAAATGCCATGCGAACAGATACCGGCTCAGAACGGCAGCTTGAAGCCGGGCGGCAGACCAAGCCCCGAGGTCATGCCACCGAGCTTTTCCTGGCTCGTGCGCTCGACCTTGCGTAAAGCATCGTTAAAGGCCGCAATCAGCACATCCTCGAGCATTTCACGGTCGTCACCGAGCAAGACAGGATCGAGCGTGATGCTGCGCACTTCGTGCTTGCAACTCATGCGGATCTTTACCAGCCCGCCACCCGCTTCGCCGCTGACTTCGATGCCGGCAAGCTCTTCCTGCGCCTTCTGCATCTGCTCCTGCATCCGCTGGGCCTGCTTCATCAACTGACCGAGATCGGCTTTCATATCGCACTCACTTTTTGTTGGCTGGTTTTACGGAATCGGCGACGACTTCAGCCCCGAACAGCTCGCCCATCGCCCGGACATTACTGTCTGCAGCGATCGCCTCCTGCGCCCTGCGCTGCTCTTTGTCTGCGCTGTGCGCCTGACGCGTCGCTACCGTATCGCGCACGCCTTCGTCGATGGCGAAATTCAGCTTGCGACCATCGCCGAGGCTGGCGCTCACCGCAGCGGCTACGCGGATCTTCAGGCTGTCGGTCAGCAGATGGGCATTCCGGCGTTCGATACTCAGGCGCAATTCGGTCGGTGACTGAGCGACCAGGGCACAGTTGGCCGCCAGTTGACGGGCAGCGGCATCGAGGCCGAGCGTGGCAACAAAGGCCGGCCAGTCGCCGATCTCGCCACCAGACAAACCAGCCGCAACCGGCGCTGCTTTCCGCGTTGGCGTTGGCGTTGGCGTTGGCGCTGAAGCCACCGTAGCACCGGCTGCTGCAGGCGGCGCCACGCCCGTGATAGTGGGGCTTTCCCGTTGCTCGAAGGCCAGCACACGCAGCAAGGTCATTTCGAATCCGGTGCGCGGATCCGGCGCCAGATGCAGATCGCGACGTCCCAATACCGCGATCTGGTACATCAACTGCACCGATTCAGCCGGCATCTGTGCGGCCAGGCGCACGAGCAGTTCCATATCCTCATCGGACTCGGCCGCAGCCACGCCAGCCAGCTGGATTACCGCAATCTGCTGCAGCAGGGTCGCGAGGCCAGCCAGTACATCCTCGTAATCGGGGACCAGTTCATCGAGTTGGCGCACCTGGCTCATCAGCCCCGGCGCATCGCCCTGTGCCAGCGCTTCCAGCAGACCCGTGAGTCGTTGACGGTCGAGACTGCCAAGCATCTCGGCCACTTCACGATCCCTGACCACGCCATTGCCGAAGGCGAGCGCCTGATCGAGGAGGCTCAGCCCATCGCGCATGCTGCCGGCTGCCGCCCGTGCCAGGCGCTGCAGCCCACCGGCCTCTGCACTCACGCCTTCGCTGGCACAGATACTGGTAAGGCGCTCGGTGATACCTGCCTGCGGCAGGCGCTTGAGATTGAACTGCAGGCAACGGGACAACACGGTAACCGGGATCTTCTGCGGATCGGTCGTCGCGAGCAGGAACTTCATGTGCGGCGGGGGCTCTTCGAGCGTCTTCAGCAAGCCGTTGAAGGCCTGCTTTGACAGCATGTGCACTTCGTCGATCAGATAAACCTTGAAGCGACCGCTGGCGGGCGTGTACTGCGCGTTTTCGAGTATCTCGCGCATGTTGTCGATACCGGTCGTCGACGCCGCGTCCACCTCCAGGAAATCGACAAAGCGTCCGGCATCGATCGCAACGCAACTGCCACACTCGCCACAGGGCGTGGCACTGACACCCCGCTCGCAGTTGAGCGCCTTGACGAAAATCCGGGCGATCGTGGTCTTGCCGATGCCGCGCGTGCCGGTAAACAGAAAAGCATGATGCAGGCGGCCGGAACCCAGGGCATTCTCAAGCGCGCGTACCACATGACCCTGACCGGCCACGTCGGCAAAGGTCTTGGGACGCCACTTGCGGGCCAGCGCGAGATAGCTCATGAGATCTGCAGGACCAGGTTGGAAATCAACGGAATGCGGTTCTAGTGAGCCCGCGCCAGCCACACCCCGGCGCCCGGCATCACCGTTACCGCTGCTTCCTTCCGGACCTGACGGGGTTCACGACTAGCCGCCGCGAGGGGACCAGCGCGGACTCGGGCACAGGGTATGCGGTGCACTCCTTTTCGGCAAGCCGGAGGCTATACTGCGACCATGACAAACGACAGACTGCAACAACTGCTGAAGGAACTGCACAAGGAACTGGGCGCCACCGGGGCGCTGGACCAGCAGTCGCGCAT
>JBIJCV010000305.1:0-2988 GCA_044344525.1 Gammaproteobacteria bacterium
TCAGCTTCAAACGGCAAACCATCAGCTCTGCCTCGCTGGCCCGCGTGCTCGCCACCGACCCCTTTGCCACGCTGCGCGTGACCAGCCTGATCCACTGGCAGGCACTCAAGCTATGGCGCAGACGCGCGCCGGTATACGATCGCCCAAAGGACCGGAATGCGGCATGAACGATTTCGACGACACCTTTGACAGCACAGCGACCAGCGTTGCCGAGCGCGGCGCCGGCCTGGCCGTGCGCCTGGCGCGGCGTGCAGTGCATCAGCAACTGAAATCACTGCAGCACGGCCGTCTGCAGATACGCGATGCGCTGGGCAGCAGCGTTTTTGGTGAGGCATCCGGCCCCACGGACACTGAAGTGACCGTACAGATCCGCGACATGTCTGCCTGGCTGGATATCGCAACCGGTGGAACCATCGGCGCCGGCGAGGCCTATATGGCTGGCAAGTGGAGCAGCAGTGATCTGCTTGCGGCCATGCGTCTGCTGGTGGTCAACCGCGAAGTGATGAACGGACTCGAGTCCGGCATGGCGCGCTTCGGCAGCGCGGTGCTGCGCCTCGCCCACTGGCAACACCGCAATACGCGCGCAGGCAGCCGGCGCAACATCCACGCCCATTACGACCTGGGCGATGATCTGTTCAGCCTGTTTCTCGATCCGTCGCTGATGTATTCAGCGGCCGTCTTTCCGCATGCCGGGGCAACGCTCGAAGAGGCCTCACAGCACAAACTCGACCTGATCTGCCGCAAGCTGGAACTGCAGCCCGATGACCACCTGCTCGAAATCGGCACCGGCTGGGGCGGCCTCGCCATCCATGCCGCGCGCCACTACGGCTGCCGGGTCACCACCACCACGATCTCGCAGAACCAGTTCGGCTTTGCACAGCGCCGCATACAGGCAGCGGGACTCGCTGATCGCATCACGGTACTGAGCCAGGATTACCGCGACCTGCACGGCCAGTTTGACAAGCTCGTGTCAGTGGAGATGATCGAAGCGGTGGGGCATCGTTTTGTGGATCAGTACTTCCGGATCTGCAGCGAGCGGCTCAAACCAGCCGGCCGCATGCTGTTGCAGTCCATTACCATCGCCGATCGCTACCACCAGCAGGCCATGCATGCGGTGGATTTCATCCAGAAGTACATTTTCCCCGGCGGGGCGCTGCCATCGATGGCTGCGCTCGGTTCGGCTGTCGCGCGCATGACCGACATGCAGCTCACCCACCTGCACGACATCGGCATCGACTACGCACAGACCCTGCACATCTGGCGCGAGCGCTTTCTGCACCGGCAAACCGAAGTTCGCCAGCTCGGCTATCCGGATGAGTTCATCCGCATGTGGGAGTGGTATCTGGTTTACTGTGAAGCCGGGTTTCTGGAGCGCGCAATCAGCACGGTACAGCTCGTCTTCGACAAACCGGACTGCCGCCTGGCACCTGTCGGAGCCTCATGACCCGCAGCGGGCGGCACCTGGGATTGTCACTGGCCGTTACAGTGTCCTGCATGGCGGTCTGGTATGCGGGTGAGCCTGCCGAGGGCATGGCACGCCTGAGTCTGCTGACCGCCTGGCTGTGTTTTGTGCTGCTGGCTGCCGCACTGTGCCTCGGGCCCTGGCGCGTTCTGCGCGGCGGACAGCCGATGCTCAGTCACCTGCTGCGACGTGATCTCGGCATCTGGGCAGCACTCACCGCACTCGCACATCTGCTGGCCGCTACCGCAGTCGTGATGACACCTGTGTATTACGGCCGTTACATCAACGGCGCGGACAATCAGCCGCTGTCAGCCTTCATCGGCCCGCTCAGCACCATCAGCATCGTCAGCGGCTATCTGATCGGCATCGTCTGCCTGTTGCTGCTGGGTATCTCCAGCAACCTGGCACTCCGCGTGCTGGGCGCACACAGATGGAAAGGCCTGCAACGCTGGTCCTATGTCGTGTTCGCGCTGACTGCAGCACACGGCCTGGCATTTCAGTACATTGAACTGCGTACCGGGATCTGGCTGATTGCGCTCGGCCTTGGCAGCCTTCTGGTACTGACGCTGCAACTTGCCGGGCGACGTGCAGTACGCGAGCGTACCCAGCCGGGCTGATCGTCAGAAGCCGACCAGCCGGGCACCGAGTGTCACGGCATCGTTGATGTTGGCGGCATATCCATCGCTGCCAATACGCGACCAGAGCTGCGGCGCCTGATCGAAGGCTGCGCCGCCGACCACGATACGCACCGGACGCTCGCAGCGTTCACGGATGGCAGCGATCGCCTGCTCGACGCGGGGAATATGCGTGGCCAGCGTTGCGCCCATCAGCAGCAGATCGGCTTCGTAAAAGCTGAGCAGTGCCGGCAGCTCGAGCATCGGCACATCGGAACCCGCATAGATCACGCGCCAGCCGGCCAGCTGATACATGTCGGCCATGGCGCGCAGGCCGATATCGTGGACGTTGCCGGATACCGCCGCCACAACGGCGGTATGGCCGTTGGCCGGTTTGAATGCCGCCTGACTGATCACCACCGCCATCGCACGCTGGGTGACCGCCGTCACCATGTGTTCCTCGGCAATGCTCAGTTCACCGGCATGCCACAACCGACCGACCTCACGCTGGGCCGGCAGCAACACCTCCATGTACAGCAGCTGCGGGCTGAGGCCCTCGCCCACCGCGCGACTGACCAGACTCACCGCATCAGCCGCATTGCCCTCGAGAATCTTGTGCAGATATTCCAGGGCCAGGCGGTCGGTCGGACGCTGCGGATCCAGTTCAGTGGGATCCGGGGCTTCGACAGGTGCGGCAAGCAGTTCCAGCGCCGCATCCAGACAGGCCAGTGGCGCCTTGAGAGCCGGCTGCGGAAGCCGCTCCGCCAGCACATCGCGCAGCGCCTGAATGCTCCGCTGGATATCGGCATCATCCCTGGCCTGCGCGCGGAAGGCCTTGCGCGACCACAGCACCCGGCCGGTGAACAGCTGCAGCTCACCCGCCGACAGAGCGACCGCCAGCTCGAGCACCCG
>JBIJCV010000307.1:0-2978 GCA_044344525.1 Gammaproteobacteria bacterium
GGATCGCGATGAAAAGACCGGTCGCCGATCACTTCGCTCAGTCCGTAATCGAGATCGACAACGGGTGAAAAACTGAAATCAACGCCTGAATCAAGGACCTCCGCAGCCATCAGCCAGCCACACAGCGAGGCAAGCCTACGACCGTGGGCAGCATCCAGATCGTACTGGTGACCCAGCCAGCGCAAGGAAGGCAGCGCATAAAATTCGTCACGGAAACGCTGAACCCGTCCACCCTCCTGATCCACGGCGACGAGCAGAGGCGGCGTGCGCAATGTCCGGATCGCAGTCACCAGTGCCCGCAACTGCTTGAGATCGGCGTAATTCCGGCTGAACAGAATCACGCCACCGACCAGCGGATCGCTCAGCCGTTCGCACTCCTCTGCCGACAGGGTGTGGCCGAGCACGTCAAGCATCAGGGGTCCGAGCGTCATGACTTCACCTCTGTCCGGCGGACCTGCTCAGGGCACGATATCGACCAGCGTACCGGCCGTCACCGCCGCAAACAGCTCCATCACATCTGCATTGCGCATTCTGATGCAGCCATGGGAGAAGGGCACGCCCATCACTTCGACGTCTGGCGTGCCGTGGATGTAGATATGGCGGCGCATGGTATCTACCAGCCCGAAACGATTACGTCCGGGCTCACACCCGGACAGCCACAGAATACGTGTCAGGATCCAGTCCCGCCCCGGCTGCGCTGCAATCAGCGCCGGGCTGCATATCTCACCCGTGGAACGCCGGCCGCGCAATACCGCACCGGCAGGCAGACCCGCACCGATCATTGCGCGAATCACATGACGGCCTCGCGGCGTACACAGGCTGCCGCTCTGTTCACCCGGCCCGTAACGCGATGTGGATACCGGATACTGCGCGCGCATCCGGCTTGCCTCACGCACGATCAACTGCTGACGCCTCAGGCTGATTTCAATCGTCACTGCATTGCTGCCGGTAGACCCCATGACCATCAGTTCTTCGCAAACAGCGCCATGGATTCAACATGGCTGGTCTGGGGAAACATGTCCATTACACCGGCAGCAGCGAGCTGGTAGCCATGTTCCGAGACCAGCAACCCGGCATCACGCGCCAGTGTGCCCGGATGGCAGGATACATAAACGATACGCCGGGCCCCGACCCGGGCCAGGGCCGGCAGCAACTCTGCAGCGCCGGTTCGGGGCGGATCGAGCAGCACCAGATCAAAGCACTCACGGGTCCAGGCGCCCTCTGTCCCGGCACCACTCAGGTCGGCCTCGATGAACCGGGTGTTGGCCAGTCCGGCTGCAGCAGCGTTCTGTCGGGCGCGCTCCACGGCCGGTCTTGCGCCCTCGATCCCAGTGACTTGCGCAGCACTGCGTGCCAGCGGCAGTGTGAAATTGCCGATGCCGCAGTAGAGATCGAGCACCTGGTCCGTGGCGGCGGGCGCCAGTAAAGCGATGGCCTGGTCAATCATGCGCAGATTCACCTCCGCATGCACCTGGATGAAATCCGCTGGCCCGAAACCGAGCGACAGTCCGAAGGACGGAATCGCATAGCAGAGATCATCTTCCGGCTGCAAGCGATCGAGAGGCACCACGGATTCCGGACCACCAGGCTGCAGATAGATTCTCACCACATGAGTCAGCGCAAACTTGCGCAACAGTTCCATGTCACTGGCATCGGGCTGATCCAGTACGCGCAGCACCAGCGCCGTGGCATTGTCTGCGACCGTCACTTCTATCTGCGGAAGACGTGCCCGGATCGACAGCGTACCAATCAGCTGCGACAGGGCCGGCAACAGCCGGCTCACATCCGGATGCACGGTTGCACAGGACAGCATGTCCACGACGCGTGGCTGCTCGCGCTCACGAAAACCGACCAGCACACGGCCTTTTTTCTCCACGTGACGCACGGCAAGACGTGCGCGCCGGCGATAACCCCATGTCGCAGCACTGATCGGCGGCAATATGCGCTCCGGCACAACCCGCCCGATCCGTTGCAGGCTGTCGAGCAATGCCGCCTGCTTCATCACCAACTGGGCTGCCGGCTCGAGGTGCTGGAGCGAGCAGCCACCACAGCGGGAGAAGTACTCGCATGGCGGCACAGCACGCTGCGGTGAGGGGCGCAATATCTCGAGCAGCACACCCTCATCGAAATTTCGCCGGCGCCGCTGACGCCGAAAGCTGATCAGTTCACCGGCCAGCGCGCCCGGCACCAGCACCCGCTTGCCGCCAGGGGAAGCGAGCACCCCGGCACCTTCCAGTGTCAGGTCGAGAACTTCCGCTGTTTCTGCCTGCGGGTTGCTGACCACGGACCGATCAGTCATCGGCAGGCGGCTGTCGGGCAGCCACTGAATCCGTCTGTATCCAGGCCTCACCGAAGGCCTTCCAGTGCGGGGCCTCTGCGGTATCAAGCAGATGACGTACCCGCGCGAACTCCTGCTCCAGACCGTGCGCATCAAGCTGCCCGCGCAGATACTGGAAACGGAGATGCACCAGCCAGGTGTTCATCACATCCGTCTCGCAATAGTTCCGGATCGCCTCGATCTCGCCACGCTGGTAATGATCCCAGACCATATCGCCAGAGAATCCCAGCTTGCCAGGCAGTCCGAGCATGGTGGCAATGTCATTCAGGCTCGCACGCGAGCGGCCCTGGAAGGCCGACAGCACATCCATCAGATCAATATGCCGCCAGTGAAACCGGCTCAGATAATTGTTGTAACGAAAAGCCTGCTCGTTATCACCGGTTTCCCAGTAGCGCGGCGCCTGGATGCCATGCAGAAGCGAGCGATAGTGCAGCACCGGCAAATCGAAGCCGCTGCCATTCCAGGACACCAGCTCCGGTGTGTGTCGCTCGATGGCGTCAAAGAACTGCTTGACCAGATCCCGTTCGCTGCTGGCTGCCGTACCGAAGCTCATCGCCTTGAGATCATCACGATGCCGCCAGACCACCGAGATGGCGACGACACGCTGGAGATGCAGGGGCAGAAACTCCGAGCCGGTTTC
>JBIJCV010000020.1:0-10729 GCA_044344525.1 Gammaproteobacteria bacterium
TCAGGTGGTGTCGGTCGATGCTTTGCGTGCCTGGCTGAGCGATCGTCTGCCGGAATACATGGTGCCGCAGAGCTGGATGTTCCTGCCCGAGTTGCCGCTGGCGCCCGGTGGCAAGCTCGACCGTGAAGCGCTGCCCGCACCCGGCCGCCACCGACCGCGTCTCGCTGCCGCTGCGGTCATGCCGCGCAATGCTGTGGAAACAGCCGTCGCCGCGCTCTGGGCGCAGGCGCTGGGGCTGGAAGCGATCGGTGTGGAGGACAATTTTTTTGATCTGGGTGGCGACTCGATCGCCGCCGTACAACTCACCACCGCGATCCAGCGCTGGCTGGATGCAGCGGTGCCGCTGGCAACCCTGTTCGATGCGCCGACAGTGGCTGCCATGTCCTGCAGTCTGCAAACCGCATTCGCAGCGCCACTGGCCACCGCGCTGAAGCGCGGTACGGATCGCGAGCACGGTGAGTTATGACCATCGCAGAGCTGCTCGCGGCAACGCGCGCGGCGGGCATCGAGTTGCGCGTCGAGCGCGGACGGCTGCTCTATGACGCGCCGGCCGGTGCGCTGACGCCGCAGCTGCGCGAGGCGCTGTCCGGACGCAAGTCCGAGCTGCTGGAACATCTGGGCAATGACGAACGGGCGCCGCTTGGCTTCGCCCAGCAGAGCCTGTGGCTGCTGCACGAGCTTCATCCACAGGACACCAGTGCCAGCGAGCAGTTTGCGATCCGCATCCAGGGGCCGCTCGATGCCGTGATCCTGACGCGAGCCTGGTACGCCCTGCTGGCACGTCATGCCATCCTGCGCACGACCTTCAGTGAGCGGGATGGACAGGTGTGGCAGCAGGTCTCACCACCGCTGCTGATCGGGCCGCTGCTGCCGCAGGTCGATGTCGGTACGGAGCGAGCGGACCTGTTGCAGCTTGCCACCGCAGCACTGCGTCAGCCTTTCGATCTGGGCCGCGGTCCGCTGCTGGCTCCGCAGCTTTGCCGTATCGCTGATGAACAGCATGTGCTGCTGGTTACCGCGCATCACATCATCGCGGACGGCCTGTCGGTGTCGATCATTCGTGCGGAACTTGCCGCGCTCTATCAGGCGCTGCTGGCAGGAACACCGTCGCCGCTGCCGCCTGTGCGGCTTGCGTATGCGGATGTGGCACGCGCCCAGCTGCAGACTGATGAGCAGCGTGAAGCCCGCGTGCTGCAGCGCTGGCGGACGCTGCTCGAAGCGCTGCCGCCGGCTGCCCTGCCGGCGCTGGTCCGTCCGCCGCAGCAGGCACTGCAAGCGGCGAAGATTTCGCGGCGCGCCCCGTTCGCGATCGATGCAGCGCTGGCTGACAGGCTGCGCCGCCTGGCGCGCGACAGCGGTGCCACGCCGTATATCGTGCTGCTGGCGGCATTCCGCCTGCTGCTCGTACGGCTGACCGCGCAACATGATCTGGTGATCGGCACGCCGATGACGCTGCGTGACACGCCGGCACTGCGCACCGTGATCGGCTGTCTGGTAAACCCGATTGCATTGCGCACGCCGATGGCTCTGCAGGAATCGTTTCGCGCGCACCTGCGGCGCGAGCGGGAGATGGTTCTGGAAGTGCTGCAATACCGGGATGTGCCTTTCGCCCGGGTTGTAGCGGCGCTGAGTCCCGAGCGCCAGCTGGATCAGCATCCGTTGTTCCAGATCCTGTTTTCCTGGGAGGCGGAGGCAGAGACAGAGTCGCTGGATGCCGCCAGTCGTGCAGAACCACAGTTCCGCCTGCTGGCATTGCCGGCCGAGCGCGCGTCGTATTTCGATCTGGAGTGTCTGTTGCGTGATGCAGGCGAGGGCCAGTCGCTGAACGGCTATTTTGCCTGGTCTACCGGTACGCTCGAAGACTGGGTGGCCGCTCAGCTGCCACAGATGTTCGTGGTGCTGCTGGCGGAAATCGTGGCCCGACCGGATGCGCCGATGGCGGCACTCAGCCTGCTGTCCGCAGCCGGGCGCGAGCAGATCCTGCGCGACTGGAACGACACAGCCGCGCCTTATCCGCAGCAGGCCTCGCTGCAGGATGCCTTTCTGGAGCAGGCGCAGCGTGTGCCGGACGCACCGGCACTGCACACCACAAGCGGTACCCGGAGCTATGCGTGGCTGGCAGCGCGCAGCGCGCAGCTGGCCGCAGAACTCAGCGCCTGCGGCGTGCGGACGGGTGTACCGGTGGGCCTGTGCATGCCGCGTTCGGCTGAGGCAGTCGTCGCGATGCTCGGTATTCTGCGTGCGAGTGGGGTGATCGTGCCGCTGGATCCTGGCTGGCCGCCGGCCCGGCGCGAGTTTGTGCAGGCGGATGCCGGTGTACAGATCGTCCTCACTGATCTGTGCCCGGTGCTCCCGGCTGCGCAATCCATGGGAGCACTGCCTGCCGACGCTGCGGTGATGCTCTATACCTCCGGCTCGACCGGCCTGCCGAAGGGCGCAGTGACCACGCATCGTTCGGCCGTGAATCGTTGTCACTGGATGTGGCAGAGCTTCGGCTTCGGAGCGCAGGATGTGTTTGCGCTGCGCAGCAGTTTCGGCTTTATCGATGCGCTGTGGGAAATCTTCGGCGCACTCAGCCACGGCATCCCGCTGGTCATTGTGCCGGATGACATTGCGACCGACGCGCTGCGCCTGCCGGAATTCCTGCGCGCCCATGCGGTGACGCATCTGGTGCTGGTGCCCTCGCTGCTGCGTGCATTGCTGGATGCGGTGCCGGAGGGCGAACCGCTGCTGCCGGCGCTGCGCAGTTGCATCAGCAGCGGCGAGCCGCTGGATCCGGCGCTTGTCCGGCGTTTCCGGTCGGTATTTCCGCACGCGCGACTGCTGAATACCTACGGTACCTCCGAGATCTGGGATGCCAGCTGCCATGCAGTGACGGCGTTGCCCGCAGGCGCCGCGCGGGTGCCGATCGGTCGGCCGGTCGCCAATGCCCGCGTCTACGTGCTGGATGCAGACGGTGAGTTGCTGCCGCCGGGTATTCCGGGTGAACTGGTCGTCGGCGGCATCGGCGTCGGACCGGGTTACTGGCGGCGGCCGGAGCTGACGGCGCAGAAGTTCATCACTGTCTGCTTCACACCGGACGGCGAGTCGCAGCGCCTGTATCGCAGCGGTGATCGTGCGCGCTGGCTGGCCGATGGCACGCTCGAATGCCTGGGCCGTCTCGATGCGCAGTTCAAGCTGCGTGGCCTGCGCATCGAGCCGGGCGAGGTTGAAAATGCACTGAGTGCACATCCGGCAGTAACGGGCGCCATCGTCACGGTGTGCGGTGAGGGCGATGCCGCGCGACTGGTGGCAGGCGTGGTGCGCGCGGGCCAGTCTGATGCCGGGTCGGATGCAGGACTATGGGCCGAGCTGCGCGAACATCTGCGCAGGCTGCTGCCAGCGCATATGCTGCCGACCGGCTGGCAGTGCCTGGAGCAGTTGCCGCTGACGCCCAGTGGCAAGCTCGACCGGCGCGCGTTCGCAGTGCTGTATGGCCACGGTCACAGCGCCGAGCTTCCGGCCAGCGCCGCACCGCGCACGGACACCGAGCGCGAACTGGCAGCGCTATGGGCCGAAGTGCTGGGCCGTGCGCAGATCGGCGTGAATGAAAACTTCTTCGATGCAGGTGGCCACTCGCTGCTGGCCACGCGCATCGTCAGCCGGATCCGTGCACGCCATGGCAACGACTTCACACTGCGCGAGATGTTTGCCGCGCCGACCATCGCGGCGCTGGCTGCAGTGCTGGACAGCCGGCAGCCGGCGAACACCGTCACCGGTCTGGTGCCAGTAGCGCGTGACGGCATGCTGCCGCTGTCTTTCGGTCAGGAGCGGCTGTGGTTCCTGGATCAGCTCGATCCCGGCAGCCCGGCCTACAACATCGCCTGGACCGTGCGCCTGACCGGACCGCTAAACCGCACTGCGCTGCGCGCTGCGCTCGATTTACTGATCGCGCGGCACGAGCCTTTGCGCAGCAGTTTCCCTGCGGTCGCCGGCCGGCCGCAGCAGCGGATCGCGCCAGCGGCAGCGCTGCCGCTGGTCGAGCTCGATCTGCACACGGCTGAGGAAACCGAACTGCAGGCGGAGCTGACGCGCCGCGCGCGTGCGCCTTTCGATCTGGCCAACGGTCCGCTGGTGCGCGCGGTGCTGGTGCGTCGCTCAGCCGACGAGCATCTGCTGATGCTCGCCATGCAGCACATCATCACGGATGCGACCTCCAACCATGTGCTGTTTGAAGAACTGGCAACGGCCTATGGTGCCTTCTCTGCCGGCGCAGAGCCGTCGATGCCGCCGCTGCAGATCCAGTATGCAGACTACGCGCTCTGGCAGCGGCGACCGGCTGCCGATGCGGCACAGTCCGCCGATCTCGTCTGGTGGCGTGAGCAACTGGCCGGCATGCCGGCTGCGCTGGAGTTGCCCGCCGATTTTCCACGGCCGGCCGAGCAGCAGTTTCACGGCGCCTGGATACGTCGCACGCTGCCGCCCGATCTGGTCGCGGCATTGCGGGCGCTGGCCCGTGAGCAGCAGTGCACCTTGTATATGGTGCTGCTCGCGGCCTTCGATGTGCTGTTGCATCGCTATGGCGGCAGCGAGGACATCGTCGTCGGCACACCGGTGGAAGGACGCACCGAGCGGGCTCTGGAGCGGCTGGTTGGCCTGTTCATCAACACGCTGGTGATGCGCACGGATGTCAGTGGCAATCCGGCCTTTACCGAGCTGCTGCAGCGGGTGCGCACGGTGACGCTGGAGGCGCAGGCGCACCAGGATCTGCCCTTCGAAAAACTGGTTGAGGCTTTGCGCCCTGCGCGCAGCCTCAGCCGTGCGCCGCTCTTCCAGGTGATGTTCAACCTGATTCGCATGCCGGAGCAGCGACAGGTGGCGGCAGGGCTGGAGTTCCGCCTCGACCGGCTGCTCGATCAGGGTGTGTCGAGTTTTGATCTGACGCTGACGGCGGGCGAGCAGGGCGAACAGATCGGGCTGATCTTTGAATACGCCACCGGTCTGTTCAAGGCGCGCAGCATCGAGCAGCTGGCGGATTCATTCCTGCAGCTGCTGCGGGCGGTGGTCGTCCGGCCCGAATTGCCGGTGTCGACCCTGCCGCTGCTGGATGCGGCCGGCCGGCAGCATCTGCTCGACGATTGCAATCCGCCGCTGTTTGCAGCGCAGTTCGTCGCTGTGCATCAGAGCGTGGCGGCCAATGCGGCGCGCTGGCCGGAGGCGCCGGCAGTTTCCCTGGCCGCGACCTCGTTGAGCTACGCGGAACTCGAAGTGCAGGCCAATCAGCTTGCACACTTTCTGCTCGCGCAGGGACTGGCGCAGTCGGCACGCATCGGCATCTGTCTGCCGCGCGACTGCTCATATCTGGTCGCCGTGCTGGCGGTGCTGAAATGTGGTGCAGCCTACGTGCCACTGGATCCTGACTATCCGCCAGCGCGCCTCGCGGCGATGGCGGATGACGCGGATCTGGCCCTGTTGCTCGTCGATGCGCAGACCCGCGCCTGCTTCTCGAAACACGCTGCACGCCTGATGCAGCCCGATGTGCTGCAGGCCCGGATCAGCCAGTGCGCGGTGAGCGCGCCAAAGATCGCAGTCAGCGCCGATGCTCTGGCCTATCTGCTCTACACCTCCGGTTCCACCGGCCAGCCGAAGGCCGTGATGGTCACGCATGGCAATCTGGCCAGTGCGCTGGTGGCGTGGCGCGATGTCTACGCGCTGCAGCCTGGTGAAGCGCATCTGCAGATGGCCAGCGCGGCCTTCGATGTGTACACCGGTGACTGGGTGCGTGCGCTGGGTTCCGGCGGGCGGCTGGTGCTGTGTCCGCGCGAGACGTTGCTGGAGCCGGCGGCGCTGCTGGCGTTGCTGATCCGCGCGGATATCGCGGTCGCCGAGTTTGTGCCGGCGGTGATCCGCCTGCTGCTTGCACACCTGAACGAGCGGGATGTGCAGCTGCCACCGCTGCGTTTACTCATCGTGGGTTCTGACCTGTGGTTTGCTGCCGAGGCCGTCGCGCTGCGCGCCCGCTGCGCAGCGGGTACCCGGCTGTTCAATTCCTACGGTGTGGCCGAGGCGACCATCGACAGCGCCTGTTTTGAGATCGGTGACGACCTGTGCGCTACGGGTGCGGTGCCGATCGGCCGGCCGCTGGCAAATGCACGGCTCTATGTGCTGGATGCGCATGGTGAACCGGTGCCAGCCGGCGTGTCAGGAGAACTGTGTATCGGGGGTGCCGGCATAGCGCGCGGTTACTTCGCTCAGCCTGCGCTCAGCGCGCAAAGGTTTGTCGTTGATCCCTTTGCCAATGCACCTGGTGCGCGGATGTACCGCAGCGGTGATCGTGCGCGCTGGCGACATGACGGCAATCTGGAACTGCTGGGCCGCACTGACTTCCAGTTCAAGCTGCGCGGTTTCCGCATCGAGCCGGGTGAGGTCGAGGCGCGCCTGATGGCACACCCTGCCATCCGCTTCGCCGTCGTTGGCCTGCGTGAAGCAGCGGCTGGCGATGCGCGTCTGGTCGCCTGGGTCGTGCCGCAGGGTGAGTCGGTGTCGGCGACGGATCTGCGCCAGGCGTTGCAGGCGCAGTTGCCTGACTGGCTGGTACCCAAGGTGTTCGTGTTTCTGCCGGCCTTGCCGCTGAGTCCGAATGGCAAGATCGACCGGGCTGCATTGCCGGAACCGCATTGGGATGCGGCCGCTTCTGATCCGATGGCGGTGGCTGCACGCACACCGGTAGAGGAAGCGGTGTGCGCCTTGTTTGCCGAGGTGCTCGGCCGCACCTTCGTCGGCGTACACGATGATTTTTTTGCCGGTGGTGGCCACTCGCTGCTGGCCACTCGTCTGGTGGCGCGCATCCGCGATGCGCTGCAGGTGGAACTGCCGCTGCGGGCGATCTTCACGACGCCAACACCGGCGGGCATCGCAGCGGTACTGGTCGATGCCCAGGCCGTCACACAGCGCAGCGGGCGATTGCGGGCACCCGGTATTTCGCAGTATGGCCTGCGTGCCGGTGCGGAGTCCGTCGATGCGCTGGCGCCGCTCTCGGCGATGCAACAGCGGCTGTGGTTTCTGGATCGCCTGCAGCCCGGCAGCCGGGCCTATTACCTGCACTGGGCTGCGCGTCTGCGCGGACCTCTGGATCGCACGGCACTGCAGAGTGCAGTGAATGCGCTGCTGGCGCGTCATGCAGTCTTGCGTACCCGCTTCGTAGAGCATGACGGCGTGGCCAGCCAGCAGGTACTGCAAGTTGCCGAGATGCCGGGTGGCGGGATCCCGGTGGAATTTGTCGCCCTGGAGCAAGCCGAGGTCAGCGATCCATTGCACGCTGCTGCAGATTTTCTGCGCGGCCTGCACTTCGATCTGGCGACCGGCCCGCTGTGGCGAGTGCGCGTGCTGCCGATCGCGCCGGACGATCAACTGCTGGTGCTGGTCATGCACCACATCATCGCTGACGGCTGGTCGCTGTCGGTGCTGAATCGCGAACTGGCCCACGCTTATCAGTCGGCACTGCAGGGTGTAGCGCCGGGCTGGAGCGCGTTGCCGCTGCAGTACGCCGACTATGCGCGCTGGCAGGCGGACTGGCTGGCGGGCGGCGAGCTGGCGCGTCAGCTGGCCTTCTGGCGTGAAACCCTGCGCGGTGCGCCGGCGCTGCTGTCGCTGCCCGTGGATCAGCCGCAGAACGCGGATGATGCCGCACATCCGGGCTGGCACAGCTGCGTGCTTCCGTTGCACAGTTGCAGACGCCTGCACGAACTGGCGCGCGCGCGAGGCTGCACGCTGTTCATGGTGCTGCTGGCTGCTTTCGATGTGCTGCTCGGCCGTCATGCGGGCAGCGAGGATGTGCTGGTCGGTACGCCGCTGGCCGGTCGTCCGCATACCGAACTGGAAGGGCTGATCGGTTTCTTCGTCAACACGCTGGTGCTGCGCACCGATCTGCGCGGCGATCCGGCCTTCGGCGAGCTGCTGGCCCGCGTCCGGGGCATCACGCTCGACGCCTACGCACATGCCGATGTGCCCTTTGAAAAGCTGGTCGAGGCGCTGGCACCGCAGCGTTCGTTACGCCACAGCCCGATCGTGCAGGTGCTGCTCACGCTGCACAATCAGCCGCGTGTGCCGCTGGCGCTGCCCGGGCTCGAGGCCGAGCCGGTGCTGATCGCCGGCGAGGCAGCTAAGTTTGACCTGAGCGTGCACATGGCCGAGGAGGACGGTGGACTTGCCATGGCCTTCTTCTGGCGCAGCGAGCTGTACTCGACTGCGCGGATCGAGTCACTGGCCACGGATTTCTGCGCCCTGCTTGTCGCGGTAGCCGCAGCGCCCGATACGCCGATCAGCAGGCTGTTGCCCGGTGTGACGCCGCCACCAGCATCCGTCGCTGCAGCGACCGGGGCCTGCGCGACCGCAGTGTCTGCCGGTACCGCACCGCTCACTGCGCTGGAAACGCAGCTGGCAGAGATCTGGTGCAGCCTGCTGCCGGTAGACGCCATTGCGCCGGATGAGGACTTCTTCGCCATCGGCGGGCATTCGCTGCTGGCGACGCGGATGATCGCGCGGATCGCTGACCGACTGGGCGTCGAGCTGCCGCTGATCAGTGTCTTCGAAGCGCCGACGATACGCGGTCTGGCCTTGCGCGTAGCGGCCGCCAGACAGCGCGGCCCGGCGACGCCGGATGTGATTCCGCGACTGCCGCGGCGGGCTGAATCATGACTGCGTCGCACTACGTTTTTCCGGCTTCCTTCGCCCAGCAGCGGCTGTGGTTTCTGGACCAGCTCGAAGGGGCAAGCGCGGTATACAACCTGAAGATGGCGCTGCGCTTGTCCGGGCCACTGGATCACGCCAGTCTGCAGCGGGCGCTGGATGCAGTGGTGGTTCGACATGAGTCGCTGCGTACCAGTTTTGCGACCCGCGGTGTTGAAGCCGTGCAGCGGGTCGCGAGCGAACTCAAGCTGCCTCTGCAGCAGCTGGAGCTGTTTGGTGCGAGTGAAGCAGAGCTGGCAGCGAAACTGAACGAGCTGGCGTCGGTCAGTTTCGATCTGCAGCACGGTCCCCTGCTGCGCGTACATCTGCTGCGCCTCAACGCGCAGGGCACGGAGCATGTGCTGCTGCTGGTGATGCACCACATCGTGTCGGATGCCTGGTCGGCCGGCGTGCTGTACCGCGATCTCGCTGCGTACTACAGCGCTTTCAGTCGGGGCACCGAGCCACAGCTGCCGGAACTTCCGGTGCAGTACGCCGATTTCGCAGCCTGGCAGCGCGACTGGCTGGTTGGTGCGGAACTCGAGCGGCAGCTGTCGTTCTGGCGCGAACATCTGCAGGGCGCGCCGCCGCTTCTCGACCTGCCTGCCGACCGGCCGCGCCCGGCTGTGCAGACCTACCGTGGCAACCGGCTCGGCCGGGCCTTGCCAGCGGCGCTCAGCGCGCAGCTGCAGGTGCTGGCGGCAGCGGAGGGCGTGACGCTTTACATGCTGCTGTTTGCCGCTTTCAATCTGCTGCTCGCGCGCTGGTCCGGTCAGTCGGATCTGGTGGTCGGTACGCCGATCGCGGGCCGGCGGCGCAGTGAACTCGAGCCGCTGATCGGCTGCTTTGCCAATACGCTGGCGATCCGCACCCGGCTGGAGAACGTCGGCGACTTCCGTGCACTGCTGGCCCGCGTACGCAGCACCACACTGGCGGCCTTCGCGCATCAGGAGCTGCCCTTCGAGAAACTGGTAGAAGTTCTGCAGCCACCGCGCAATCTTGCCCGCGCGCCGCTTTTTCAGGTGATGTTCATCCTGCAGAACACGCCCTGGGAAACAACGGCGTTCGGCACGCTGGCAGTCACGCCGGCGGAGATGGCTGCGGCGGATACCGCCAAGTTCGAGCTCAGCGTGTCGGTGGCCGAATTCGAGTCGCAGTTGTGGCTGGCGCTTGAGTACAACAGCGATTTGTTCGATGCAGACACCATCGAGCGGTTGGGTGCAGGTTTCGCGACGCTGCTGGAGGCGATCGTCGCTGACCCGGCCGCCTCGCTGTCAGCGCTGCCGGTGCAGAGTGAGGCCGACCGGCAGCAGGTGCTCAGGCTCGGCAGCGACAGTGCTGTGCCCTATGACAAGTGCTGCGGTATTTATGCACTGTTTGCCGCCCAGGTGGCACGCAGCCCGCAGACTGCTGCCGTTGAGTGCGATGGCACTGCGCTGAGCTATGCGCAACTGCAGGATCGTGTGGAGGCTTTGGCCGCAGCGCTTTACGCACGCGGTGCGCGGCCCGGTCGGGCAGTGGCGATCTGTCTGGAGCGCAGTATCGACATGCTGGTGAGCGTGCTCGCGGTGCTGCGTATCGGCGCGCATTACCTGCCTCTGGATCCCGCGCATCCGGTCGCCCGGCTGGCGTTCATCATTGCCGACGCGGATGCCGGGCTGCTGATCGCCTCGCGTGCGCTGGCTGACAATCTGCCGGGCTTTGGCGGCATCGTGCTGGATCCTGCAGCGGCTGAGTCCGGCACGGTCAGCAGCGCTCGCGCTATCGCGTCGCCGCCCGCCGATACGCTCGCCTATCTGATCTACACCTCCGGCTCGACCGGGCAGCCGAAGGGCGTGGCAGTGCCGCAGCAGGCGGTCGTCAATTTTCTGCACAGCATGGCGTGCACGCCGGGCCTGGCGGCCGATGACCGGCTGCTCGCAGTGACCACGCTGGCGTTTGATATCGCCGTGCTGGAACTGCTGCTGCCGCTGATCGTCGGTGCGACCACGGTGATCGCCACACGCGATGAGCTGGCTGATCC
>JBIJCV010000306.1:0-2978 GCA_044344525.1 Gammaproteobacteria bacterium
GAGCTGAACGGGTTTCCGCGGCATCTCTCGCAGCATGTCGGCGGTTTCGTGATTTCCGGGGAGCCGTTGTCGAGACTCGTGCCGGTCGAGAACGCTGCCATGGCGGAACGTACCGTCATTCAGTGGGACAAGAATGATCTCGACGAACTTGGCTTGCTCAAGGTGGACGTGCTTGCGCTCGGCATGCTGTCTGCGATCCGGCGGAGTTTCGCGCTGATCCGGGAATATTCCGGTCGGGAACTCAGCCTGCACACGGTGCCGGTCGAGGATCCGGTGGTCTACGCGATGATCTGTCGCGCTGACACGATGGGCGTGTTCCAGATCGAGTCGCGGGCGCAGATGGCCATGCTGCCGCGACTCCGTCCGCGCTGTTACTACGATCTGGTGATCGAAGTTGCCCTGGTTCGCCCCGGGCCGATCCAGGGCGATATGGTGCATCCCTATCTGCGTCGGCGGAATGGCGAAGAGCCGGTCAGTTATCCAGGGCCTGAAGTCCGGCAGGTGCTGGAGCGGACGCTCGGCGTGCCGATCTTCCAGGAACAGGTCATGCAGCTGGCAGTCGTGGCGGCTGGCTTCACGCCGGGCGAGGCCGATCAGTTGCGTCGTGCGATGGCAGCGTGGCGGCGACAGGGCAGTCTGGAGCCGTTTGAGGCACGGCTGATTGCCGGCATGCGCGAGCGGCATTACCCGCCGGAGTTTGCCCGGCAGATCTGCAACCAGATCCGCGGTTTCGGTGAGTACGGCTTCCCCGAATCACATGCGGCGAGTTTTGCCCTGCTGGTTTACGTGTCTGCGTGGCTCAAGGCGCACGAGCCGGCTGCATTCACCTGTGCGTTGCTGAACAGCCAGCCGATGGGCTTCTATGCGCCGGCACAACTGCTCCGGAATGTCCGGCGCAGCGGTGTCGAGGTCCGGCCGGTCGATGTAAACCGCAGTCAGTGGGAATCCACGCTGGAAGGCGATTCAGCCGGTCAGCCGGCCTTGCGTCTTGGTCTGTGTCTGGCCGGTGGACTGAGCCGGGATACCGGCGCACGTTTGCTGGAGGCGCGCGGGCAGCAGGCTTTTATCAGTGTAGAGGACCTGCATGTAAGGACTGGTCTGCCACAGTACGAACTGGGCATTCTGGCGGCAGCCGGGGCACTGGCTGGCATTGCCGGGCACCGTTACCGGGCGCGCTGGGAAGTGGCGGGTGCAGAGCCGATGCTGCCCTTGTTCCCGGTACCCGGGGTGGCGGAGGGGATTCCCCTGTTGCGCTCGCCGACCGAGGTGGAGGACATCAGCGGAGACTATGCGAGCATGGGGCTCAGCCTCGGCCGTCATCCGCTGGCCTTGCTGCGCAGTGATCTGCAGCGAGAGGGGTTTGTAACCGCAGAAGATCTGCGCGAGATGACCGGGGATGATCCGGTCCGGATTGCAGGTTTGGTGATTACACGCCAGCGACCTGGCAGCGCCGGTGGCGTGATTTTTGTAACGCTGGAAGATGAAACCGGCCATGTGAATCTGATCGTCTGGCCGCAGCTTGCAGAACGGCAACGCCGGGCACTGCTCGGTTCACGCCTGCTGGCTGTCCGCGGACGGATACAGCGTCAGGGTGATGTGCTGCATGTCATCGTATCCGGGGTCGAGGATCGCAGCGCTGCGCTTGGTGCCCTGACTGTTCGCAGCCGTGATTTTGCCTGATGCTAATCGACAACCTTGAAATCGTCGAAGTCCTCGATCTCCTGCGCCACGCGGCGTCGTTCAAGGTAATCCTCGAGCTTGCGTCGTGCGGAAATCATGTCGGGCTTGCTCACGAAGCGGGATTCAGCTTCAAGCTCTGCAATGAGACCTTCTACATTGATCTCTACTGAGGCCTCACCGACGTTGTCGCCGATCAGTGAGTCGTCTGGATCCCCGGCATCTGCGTCGGCTTCGACGCCACCCCCAACCTGATCCTCATCCAGTTCATCGCTGACTGCGGATGGCGGCTCTTTCGGGAAGACATTTTCCGGCATTCTCTGCGCAACTGCTTTGCGGCCCATGCGAACTTCCTTATGTTCAAAGCGCACACTGTTTTTATAATGATGCAACTGCGCTCTGGCAATAACAGTTTCCCGGATTTGTGAACTGATACCGCTGCCGGTCCCCGGCCATCGGAAGGCTGCCGTCAGCCGACCAGCTGGTTGAGCTCGAAGATCGGCAGCAGGATTGCCAGGACGATGACCAGCACGATCACGCCCATGCCGACGATCAGCGCCGGTTCAAGGATGCCCAGCAGGGCGGCTATCAGGCCATCCATCTCCCGTTCCTGATTCAGTGCGGCCCGTGTCAGCATCATCTCCAGTTCGCCGCTGGCTTCACCGCTGGAGATCAGGTGGATACAGATAGGTGGAAAATAACCGGCTACGCCCAGCGACTTGCCGATCGGTGCGCCTTCGCGAACCCGGTCTGCAGCGGCTTCCACCGCCTCGCGCATCGGCACACTGGTAACCACTTCGGCAGAAATGCGCAGGCCTTCAAGTACCGGTACGCCGCTGCCGCTCAGAATGCTGAGCGTACGGGTGAAGCGCGCCGTATTCGAACCGCGAACCAGCTTGGCGACCAGCGGCAGGCGCAGCAGCAACGCGTCGAACTGGCGCCTCGGGCCGGGCTGGCGCAAGGCACGGCGTGCACCATAGCCTGCAGCGATGATCGCTATCAGCAGGAATACGCCGTAGTTACGCAGGAAATTGCTGATGCCGATCAGCATGACCGTCAGCCCGGGCAGATCGCGGCCGGTATTGGCGAACACACCCACCACTTTGGGTACCACATACACCAGCATGCCGCTGACGATCAGCAGCGCCAGGCAGGAAAGCACGATCGGATAGATCATCGCGTGCTGGATTTTCTGTCGCAGTACTTGCCGGCCCTCGGTGTAATCGGCGAGTCGCTCAAGCACGGCATCCAGGTGTCCGGACTGTTCGCCTGCTGCAACCGTGGCCCGGTAGATTTCGGGG
>JBIJCV010000308.1:0-2974 GCA_044344525.1 Gammaproteobacteria bacterium
CTGGGCGGCCATGCCGCCCATGGCATGCGCACCGCGCCGATGACAGGTGCGGATCAGCAGATCCACATAAGACTTCAGGAAGTGGCGATCCATGGTCACCGTGCTGCGATCGGGCAGCACGAAGTCAGGCCGGTTCCGGAATTTCTTGATGAAACTGAAGATGTAATCCCAGCGTCCGCAGTTCAATCCGGCTGAATGCTCACGCAATTCATAGAGGATCTCGTCCATCTCGAAGGCAGCGAGAATCGTTTCGATCAGCACGGTGGCCTTGATGGTCCCCTGCGGCATGCCCAGATGCTCCTGGGCCGCAACAAACACATCGTTCCACAGCCGCGCTTCGAGATGACTCTCCATCTTCGGCAGGTAGAAATACGGGCCGGTACCGTGACGGGCGAGCGACGCATGATTGTTGGCCAGGAACACGCCAAAATCGAACAGTGACGCCGATACCGGCTCACCGTCGATGCACACGTGTTTTTCAACCAGGTGCCAGCCACGCGGCCGCACGATCAGCGTGGCTGTCTTGTCATTCAGGCGGTAGTGCCGCTGGCTCGCGGGATCGACGTAACTGATGGTGCGGTCAACGGCGTCCTTGAGATTCCGCTGCCCCTGCACGATATTTTCCCAGGTCGGCGCGCAGGAGTCTTCGCAATCAGCCATGAAGGCCAACGCCGAAGAGTTCAGCGCATTGATCATCATCTTGCGTTCCACCGGACCGGTAATCTCCACCCGGCGGTCCTGCAGATCCGCCGGAACCGGCGCTACCCGCCAGTCACCGGCACGGATGGCAGCCGTCTGCGGCAGAAAGTCCGGCATGGCGCCGGCATCGATCCCGGCCTGGCGCTTCTGGCGGGCAGCCAGCAACTCAAGGCGCCGGGGATTGAAGCGCTGCTGGAGCTCGGTGACCAGTCGCATGGCCTGCGGCGTGATGATGCTGTCGGTGTGGCTTGCTGTATCCATGGCCGCAGCTTACGATGAACATCACGGAAAATTTCACATTGAAAATTTCACAATGTAAATTTCACATCTGAATTATGTCCAGCCTGCTCAGAAAAAGTCATTTCCTAGGCGCCAAGTTCCGCAGCCTGCGCAAGCGGAACGGGCTGACGCTCCAGGACCTGTCTGCGCGTTGCATCCAGATCAATGCCAGGCTGGCGCCGTCTGTTTCCTACCTGAGCATGATCGAGACCGGGCAGCGGATTCCTTCACCAGAATTGCTTGATCTGCTGGCCTCGGTTTTTCAGAAGGACGCGCACTGGTTTCTGGACGAAAACCCGGAGATCGAGGCGACCCCACGCGACAAGGTCAAGGGTGGTGCGGCCAGAATTCCGCTGGAGCCGGGCTTCCTTTTTTCCCGCGAACAGCTTGAAGCAGCCATTCCTGAACTGCTGGCACAGACCGGCACGACCGGTCAGCAGTTTGCCCATCTGCTGATCCGCTCCTATCAGGAGATGGCACAGAATGATTTTCCGGATCTGGAACGCTCAGCCGAAGAGGTCGGTGAGCGGAGCTTCCCGCTGACGGTGGATGACCTGCTGCGCCTGTGCAAACGGCATGGCGTGAAAATCCACTGGTTCGACCGCAAGCCACTGCTCGCGCGCGACAACGACCGCGAAGTACGCAGCATGATGCGCTCGTTTTTCGAGCCACCGGGAACCGTCTACGCCAATCGCGAGTTGCAGAAGGATCCTGCCCGCCTGAAATTTGATCTCGCTTCCCATCTCGCGCACAAGATCCTGCATGGCGGAGACGGGCTGAAATCCGCACATGCCACGGGCGGCGAGATGGGTGGCAGCCCGACCGGCACGGCGCAGAACACCGGCGGGATGAATGCGCAGGACGTGCTGTCCGCCTGGCGAGACTTCGAGTGCGGCTTCTTCGCCGGGGCGCTGCTGTGCCCAAAGCGGCCGTTCCGCCGCTTCCTCACGCGCGAAAGCTACCGCATCGAGGCCAGCAGCAAGCTGGAACTGACACCCGCGGTCATCATGCGGCGCATGACTGCCGTATCGCCCTACCGGCACTGGCATTTCTTCGATGCCTATCCGCCGGGCTACCTGCGTGCCATATATCGTGGCAATGGCATTCCCCTGCCATGGGGAAATTTTGCCATGGTCTCCGATCCGTGCCCGCACTGGGCGGTATTCCGGATGCTTGGGCACGGCAGGACATCGCAGCCGGCCTCGCAGATCTCCGTGCTCATCGACGGTGAACGCGCGCTGCTCTATTGCTGTCACTCACTGCGTACCAGGGACATGGCCGGGAATCCGCATGTGCTGTCGGTTGGCATAGATCTCCTGCCAGCACTGGAATCACAGGGCTTTGACGCTGAAGCCATCGTGGAGAGCATCCATCAGGCCTGCCGGCGTCACAGCGGCAAGGCGGCTGTGCCGGCAGCCGCCGCCACTGCTATCCGCGCTGTCGGGCGGGTACTGAACATTGCCTGGGTAGGTGAAGCGCTTGAGTCACCGGCCAGCGTGATCTGTCCACGCAGCAATGCCTGTCCGCGCACCCCGACCTGCAGCGCAACCGCACCGGCATCCCGGACGACGGAAATCAGTGCTGTTCGTCAGCAGATTCTTGATGAGAGCCGCCGCAGGAATCCGGGCTAGCAGCGCTTGACCTGGCGCCATTCAGCCTTGCTGTAGCTGTTTTTCCAGAGCGAGCAGGAAACGCCACTGATCCGGCGTGACAGGCATTACCGACAGCCGATTGCCCCGGCGCAGCAGCGCCAGATCGGCCAGCCGGGCATGCCGGCGCAGCTCGTCAAGCGTCAGGGCTGCGGCAAACTTCTGCTTGAAGCGCACCTCTACCGAAAGCCAGACGGGCTGGTCACGACTGGCGCGCGCATCGAAGTATTCGGAACGGCGATCAAACTGCCCCGGATCTGGACTCGCCGGAGCTGCAACACTCATCAGACCGACGATGCCGGGTTGTGCGCAGCTCGAGTGATAGAAAAACGCCAGATCACCAGCAC